>JAHEIV010000188.1 GCA_024639205.1 Deltaproteobacteria bacterium
CGATTTCATGACGGCCAGCGATATGGGCTGGTGTTCGGCAATGATATTTTCAAAGTCTTTGTAGAAGATGGTAAGAAAGGTGGCCGCGGTTTTGGTCACTACCGTGGCACTGCGGGGAAGGTCGTCGATCAGCGCCAGTTCGCCGAACATCCGTCCGGGTCCGAAGACCGCCAGGAGGATTTGATCCGGTTTTCCGTAATTTTTCCAGATCTCCACCTCCCCTTCGTAAATGATGAAAAACTTGTCCTTGATGGCACCTTCAACGAAAACAATCTCTGCGGCCTGCCGCGACTCTGCCGTGCAGACCGCATCGATCAGGTCGATTTCACTTTCCGAAAGAAATGCCAGGTAGTTGACGCTTTTCAGAAATTCAGAATAATTACCCATCGTTACACCCCTTTCCCCTAACTTTAGGTTCAGTAACTATTCTGGTTCATTGCAAGACGCGCCCGCATTAATCCTGATAAACGCTGTCTTTTAATAATTATCCCAAAGGAGAGTGGATGATCAACCCTTTTGTTGGGTCTGTCCATCCCCGGGTAAATCAAAGGATGCAAGAACCTGTCTCAAAAATAGTGAGTTGCGGAACAGCGCAAGACATATCGCATAGTAAAAACGGAGAGCACACAGCGTAGTTTCACAAGAGCGGTGGCACACCGGGCCCCGGCACCTGGCTCAATTTGCGGGGTAACAAAGACCTGGAGACCTGTAAGCTTTGTTGCGGTGGACACAAAAAAGGGGGTGCGGTTCATACCGCACCCCCTTGATTGGGGTGGTAGGCACGGTCAGATTTGAACTGACGACTTCTACCGTGTCAGGGTAGCGCTCTCCCCCTGAGCTACGTGCCTAAATAGAAGAATTGTCCAATAACATCGGTCAAATGGGCTGTCAAGCACTAAAACCCGTCACTAAAATAGTGTGTTGGGGTTCAGGGCAAGGCGTGGGGTGGCGAAAAAGCGGAGCATATACGACAGTATGTGAGCATTTTTGAGCCGACCCGTATCGCAGCCCTGGGTCCCTAAACGCATTTTTGAAATGGGTTTTAATCAGTTCTCGGCCGAGGGCGTATGGGAGATCAGCTGAATCTTCAGATTGTCTTCCCCGACCTCGTAAATGTTGATTCCAAATGTGTCGAATGCGCGCAGCATCAGCAAATTGGCGAGCTCCCTGGCATTGCCCTTGTAAGAGACTTTCAACGTGGCCGTATCGGCCTTGAGCTCCTGCACGGCGATGCCTTCCACACCCTCGACGGTGTTGAGCATCCGCCGAAACATCACGAAATTGGCCAGGTTTTTCGTGCCGGTGAGCGCCACCTCGATCTTGTCGGCCTCGAGCTTTTCCTTTTGCCAGGCGGCCTCGATATCGGTGGCCAGCTGCTCGCCCACCAGGCTGCCGCTGCCCCTGAGCGCGTCCCGGCCGCCGGCCAGTTCATCCACGTTGGCGGCCACCGCGGTCCGGGTCACGGCAGCGATCTGATCACCGGTTTTGGTCCGGTACGCGCGGGCATTGATCAGTCCCTTGAACGAACGGATGCTGGAGCCCATCACGTTGGGCGCCGCTTCGGCAAGGGCGCTGCCGATCACCACCACATCCGCATTCAGAGCTTTGCCCAGATTGATGGCTTCTTCCGGGCCCACATCGGCCGAATCGGCTATCGCCATTTTCGCCATCCGCTGGATCCGGGGCCCGTGCTCGACGATCTTAAAATTTTGCTCGCGCATTACTTCGGCAATCGCCGATTCGGCCACCGGCTTGGAGTACGGCATGCCACGACCCCACCAGTACCGCGGGTCCGGCTCTTGAAGATCCTGTTCGGCAAGAAAGAACAGCACCTTGGGCATGGTCTTATGAGCGCGGATCACACCGGCCCGGGTGAGCTGATTTTTCAACGCACTGCGCGACACGCTCGCCTGAACCATCACGCGGTACTGATCTCCAAAAGCCCCTTCCGTGAGCACCTTGTAGTCCTGAACGTATTTTCCGGTCTGGGTATAAACGATGGCATTCAACGTTTCGTGGTTGTCCACCATCGACTCGACGGTGAGCAGTTCGGACGCAACCAGCCCGACCGCACTCACCAGGCTGTTTGCGATCGCCTGCTGGCGAGCCGTGGTGACATCTTGTTTGCTGATGACCCCCGTGCCCACCACGATAAATGTGTTTCCGGATTTTCTGGCCGCCTCTGCCGGCAAGTGCGATCCAAGCACTGCTGCGACAGCCATCGACAACACGGTGATCCGCAAAACGCTAACCTTCATCGGTAACTCTCCTGTCTGTCGGATATCAAAAACCTTTCTTACCAACCAAACCGTTGCATCTTTTATCAACTGCAGCGGGTTGCAGAGGCTGCAAACCGCTGCGATCGTTTCTGTGCGCTTGTCTGCATCCGGCAGCCCTTGTCTT
This sequence comes from Deltaproteobacteria bacterium, assembly GCA_024639205.1. Lineage (GTDB taxonomy): Bacteria > Desulfobacterota > Desulfobacteria > Desulfobacterales > SG8-13 > SG8-13. The sequence continues at coordinate 2,404 of JAHEIV010000188.1, forward strand.
GCCGGCAGAGCCATAGACCAAGCAGCTTCGCTGCTACATCTGGCGCAACAGCGCGTAGTCGGCTATATCGAGAAGCAGCTGCTTGTCGGCCGAATCCTCAAAACTCGCCAGGGCCTGTTTGGCGGTTTCAATGTGCTCCCAGGCGCGTTTTTTCGTGTGCTCGATCCCGCCGTATTTCTGCAGCCGTCCGATCAGCCATTTGAACTCTTCGGCAGAAAAATCCTGGTTGCGGATGATCTCCACCATCTGCCAGCGGTCACTGCCGGTGGATTGTTTCAGGGCAACAATCACCGGCAGGGTCAGCTTGCCCTCCCGCAGATCCGCTCCGACCAGCTTGCCCAGCTTGGAGCTGTTGACCGTGTAATCGAGCAGATCGTCGGCCATCTGAAACGCCAGGCCCAGGTTCCGGCCGTAATCGGCCAGGGCCTGCTGCTTGGGCTCGGAAACGTCGGCTAAAATGCCGCTCACCCGGCAGGCGCCCTGGAACAGCACGGCGGTTTTGCGCCGGATCACCTCCAGGTAATCTTCCTCGGTGAGGCGCACGGAGCCTCTGTTCATCAGCTGCTGAATCTCGCCCTGGGACATGTTTTCGGTGATCTCGGCGATCACCCGGATGATCTGCGACCGGCCGGTTTCCGAGGCAATCGTCAGCGACCGGGCCAGCAGGAAATCTCCGACCAGAACCACGGTGGCCGGGTCCCAGACGGCGTGAGCCACCGGCCGTCCGCGGCGCATGGCAGCGCCGTCCACCAGGTCGTCGTGCAAAAGGGTCGCCGCGTGCAGGTACTCGAAAATGGTTGCAAACTTGTGGGTGGAATCGTTTTGATACCCACAAAGCCTTGCCGATAGAACCATCAGAAGGGGCCGGAGTCGTTTCCCGCCGCTAAACAGGATGTGCCGGGCAATCTCGGAGACCAGCTCCAGGTGAGGGTGCAGGTTCTCGGCCAACTCCACTTCGATCCGTTGCAGATCTTTTACCACCCGGGAGACGATTTTTTGTTTTAACTCTTCACTCATTCCGGCACCCCAATCAGATCGTAGGTCTGTGCCTCGGTGATGCGAACCCGGTGAAAACAGCCAGTTTGCAGCGACTCGGCCCGCACCCGTGTGACACCGTCAACCTCCGGCGCCTGAAACGCGGTGCGGCATTCGTACAGCCCGCCGTTCAACTGTTTTTCAACCAGCACCGGCAGACTTTCGCCTACGTAGCGCCGATTGATGCCGGCCGATATGCCGGCCTGACGGTACATCAGCACATCCAATCGCTCATCGGCCACCGCTGTCGGAACGGGGTCGGAAAGCCGGTGGGAGGCCAGATCCTCGGCGTCTGAATAGGTAAAACAGCCTAGATGATCGAAACGCATCTCTTCTGCAAACCGCAGCAGGGTTTGAAAGTCTTTTTCGGTTTCTCCCGGAAAGCCTACAATCACGGTGGTCCGAACAACGGCCCCGGGAACGAGTGCCCGGATGCGATCGATCAGCCGACGCAGGTCGTCGCGCTTGTATCGGCGGCCCATTTTCTTTAGCACACCGTCGGCGGCGTGTTGAATCGGGATGTCGAAGTATTTGCACAGATTGGTATGTTTGGCAACTGTTTGTATTACCGAATCGCTGATGCTCTCCGGGTGGCCATACAAAAATCGAACCCAGAAAGGATGCGGTGCATTCGGCGGGCATCGGTCTTGCCCTTCGGCGGTGAGCAGCGCCAGCGATTCGAGCAGCCGGGCAAGGTCGGCAGCATCGTTTCGGTCCTGCCCGTAAGCAGTGGTATCCTGGGACACCAGCACCAGCTCTTTGACCCCGGCCTTCAGCAGCTGCTGCGCTTCGGTAACGATGTCCGCCGGCAGGCGGCTTTTCTGACTACCGCGCAATGAGGGGATGATGCAGTAGGTGCAGTGCCGGCTGCATCCTTCTGCGATTTTCACATACGCCATGGCAGCGGCGCTTCGCACGCGAGGTGCCTGTGCGCCGGCCACCGGCAAGGTGTCCGGGTCGGGCAACATGCACCGGGAGCCGCCCAGCGCGCCGGAAACCGCTTCGACAATGCGGTCGAACGCTCCGGTACCCAAGAATAGATCCACTTCGGGAATGGCGTCGACGATTTCTTCCCGGTAGCGCTGCGGTAGACAGCCGGTGACGATCAGGCGCCGGCAGGCGCCGGTTTGCTTGTAGCGGGCCAGCTGCAGGATCGTTTCGATCGATTCGTCCGCGGCGGCTTCGATAAAACTGCAGGTATTTACCACGATGGCATCCGCGTGGGCGGGATCGTCAACCACCGCTGCCCCGCTTTTCCGCAGCAGGCCCAGCATCAGTTCACTGTCGATCTGGTTGCGGGCGCAGCCGAGGCTGGCGAGGTATACGTGCGTGGATGTCGATTGTTTCGGCATGCAGGTATGTCGCAGATCGCCGGGTGATAAAAACGCAATGCCGGCTATAATAACCGGCTGTTGACGGCCGGAAGCCCGAACGGTTTTCCGGAAGACCAGTACCGGGTCAGGGGTAAAAAGGCTGCCCGGCATGCAGGCAGCCTTTTTTTTTTACGAAAGTGGTTCTGCTATTTTCCGATTCGAGCCGATCGCTTGTCGCTTATCGCCTATCGTTTAGCCTTTGTGCTTTTTGACCTCTTCGGTGATCAGCGGTACGATCTCAAAAAGATCGCCGACGACGCCGTAATCGGCCTTGGAGAAGATCGGCGCCTCGGGATCCTTGTTGATGGCAACGATGACCTTGGAAGAGGACATACCGGCCAGGTGCTGGATGGCCCCGGAGATGCCGCAGGCGACATACAGGTTCGGCGACACGGTCTTTCCGGTCTGGCCCACCTGGTCGGAGTGCGGGCGCCAGCCTTCGTCCACCGCAGAGCGGGAGGCGCCCACCGCTGCCCCGAGCGCCTCGGCCAGCCCTTCGACGATGGTGTAGTCCGATCCGCCCATCCCCCGACCGCCGGAGACGATGACGTCGGCCTCGGTCAGCTCCACCTTTTCGGTCTCGAGCTTTTTCTCCACGAACCGCAACCGGATGGCTCCCGGATCGGCGTCGAATTTTTCCACCACGCCGGCCTTGGCGTTTTCGACGATGCTCATCGCATTGGGACGCGTGGCGACAATCCGGGTGCTGCCGCTTAAAGCCACGTCCGCCAGCACCTTGCCGCCGTACATCGGCCGGGTGGCCATCAGGTTGCCGTCCTCAACGCGAACGGCCACGCAGTCCATGGCCAGGCTGGCATTGAGCCGGGCGGCCAGACGGGCCGCCAGGTCCTTGCCCTGAGCAGAGGCACCGATGACGATAACCTCGGCGGACTCTTTTTCGACCATTTCGGCGATCACGTTGGTGTAGACCTCTGTTCTTTGCTCGGCCAGGTCCGACTTGTCCGCCACGAGCACCTTGTCGGCGCCATACTGGCCCAGCTCACCGGCAGCCGTCTCCACACCGGATCCCAGCACCGCAGCCGTCAGATCGGTCCCCAGGCTGTCGGCCAATCGGCGACCCTCGCTGAGAACTTCATAGGTCACCTTGCGAAATTTTCCGTCTCTTTGTTCCGCTATCGCTAATACACTCATTGAACCCCCACCTTATCCGGTTTCAAGTTTTTAGTTTCCCTACCGGCCGGTTTGTCTTGCCGGCCCTGTGTTGGAGCCAATAGCGAAAAACCGATATTTCCTGCTACAGGCCTACAGCACCTTTGCTTCTTCGCTGAGCAGCCGCACCAGCTCCGTTGCTTTTTCGGCCGCGGATTCACCCTCGATGATCCGCCCGCCCTTTCTTTCCGGTGGCGGCTGCAGGGTGGCGATGGTGGTTGTGGGCGCTAAAGAAGCCGCGTCGATGCCCAGATCCGC
>JAHEIV010000189.1 GCA_024639205.1 Deltaproteobacteria bacterium
GCCGCCGCGCCCAAGTCCGGTGGGACACTGGTCTTTGGACGGGGCGGCGATAGCGTGGGTTTGGATCCGGCCTATGAAACGGACGGGAATTCCTTCCTGGTCTGCGACAACATATACGAAGCACTGGTTGCGTATAAAGACGAATCCACGGCCCTGGAGCCCGGGTTGGCCAAATCATGGAAAATCACCCCGGACGGAAAACAGTACACTTTCTACCTGCGCGAGGGGGTGAAGTTTCACGACGGCACGCCGTTTAATGCCGATGCCGTGGTCTTTTCCATCGGTCGCATGATGAAGGCTCGCAAGGTCAAGTTTTTCGGTAAGGTCTGGGAGATACCCGCCCAGGAGCGTCCGCCGGAATACTGGGTGTCGATGGAAATGGATGACATCGTCGATTCCATAGAGGCGGTGGGCGAATACACAGTGGTCTTTAATCTCAAACAGGTGCAGGCGCCGTTTCTGGCCAACTTGGGCATGGATTTCGCGGACATTATCAGCCCAACTGCCTTTACGAAAAACCCCAAGGAGTTTTTGCGAAATCCAGTGGGAACCGGTCCGTTTAAGTTCGTTGCCTGGATCAAAGACGACCGGATCGTTCTGACCAAAAACACCGAATACTGGGACAAAAGAGGCGGACCCTACCTCGATCGGATCGTGTTTCGCAGCATCCCGGAAAACTCGGTGCGCTTTCTGGAACTGAAAACCGGCAATATTCACATCTGCCAGTTTCCCGAACCGGCCGATATCGCGCTGGCCGCCAAAGACAAAAACCTGTGGCTGCCCACCCAACCGGGCATGAACATCGGCTACCTTTCTTTCAATCACACCAAGGAACCCTGGAAAAGCAATGTCAAGATGCGCAAAGCGATCGCGCATGCCATCGATCGCAAGGCGATCGTGGACAACATCTACCAGGGTATGGGCCAGGTAGCCAGAAATCCCATCCCGCCCACCATGTGGGGCTACAATACAAGTGTTCCGGGTTTCAAATTCGATCCCGCACTGTCGAAAAGGCTGCTGGCCGAAGCCGGTTATCCCGGTGGTAAGGGGCTGGGAGATATTACTCTCTGGTCGATGCCGGTACCCCGGCCATACAACCCCTCAGGAATCAAGATCGGTGAAGCCATGGCCGCCGATTTGGCCAAGGTCGGCATCACGGCCAAGGTGGTCACTTTCGAATGGGGGACCTACTTGAAACGTCAGCGGGAACAGCCCCCGGAAATGGACCTGTTCCAGCTGGGCTGGACCGGTGACAACGGCGACCCGGACAACTTCCTGGCGGTGCTGTTTGACGGATTGGCCTCTTCGTCCATCCGCACACAGTGGCACAGCCAGCGGTACCACGAGCTGATGGTCAAGGGGCGGGAAACCATCGATCAGAACATGCGCGCCAAAATTTACAAAGAGGCGTTGCAGCTGATCTTCGACGAGGCTCCGGTGATCTCCATTGCGCACTCAACGGTAATCTGGCCCGCTCGCAAAAATGTGGTCAATTTCAAATTGCACCCAACCGGATCGGTCCGCATGAAGAACGTCTGGCTCAAGTAGCCTCGGATATGGATGGGGGAAGAGCGAAAGCACTTCCCCTTTTTATTCTCAACACCGGCCGAAGCGGTCATCTTCCGTATTCCAGTTCGCGGATTCGCCAATCGAACAACAGCACCTGCACACCCGTGAACTGCCATATGGAAAACGAGATTCAATGTGTTGACGCAATATAGACGACAGCACCACCGCTGTCGATGACACGAACTGATTTGAACGGTTGCGGTTTCCACCTCGCCTATGCTTGCCTACATACTTCGCCGCATCATGATCATGGTGCCGACCCTGCTCGGCGTATCCATTATTGTTTTCATGATGCTGCACATCACTCCGGGTGATCCGGCCGAACTGCTGCTGGGAGAGCGGGCCACAGAGCAAGCCCTGAGCGAGCTCAGGGAGCATCTGGGGTTGAACAAACCGCTGCACGTTCAGTACGGGCTGTTTCTCAAGCGTTTGCTGCAGGGCGACCTGGGGGAAACCATCTGGACGCGGCAGAAGGTTTGGATCGAAGTCAAGCAGCGGTTCCCGGCCACGATTGAACTGTCCATATTTGCACTGGGCATCAGTTGCTTTATGGGGACGCTCCTCGGCATCATATCCGCCACCCGGCAATATTCTATTTTCGACTACCTCAGTATGGTCGGTGCCCTTGCCGGGGTGAGCATGCCGATTTTCTGGCTGGGTCTGGTATTTATGTTGATCTTTTCCCTGAATCTCGGCTGGTTGCCCCTGTCCGGCAGACTCAGCATCGACATCGATCTGGAGATAATCACCAATTTTTACATTCTGGATTCAATCCTGACCCGCAACTGGGCCGCGCTCCGGGATGTTATCTGGCACCTCATCATGCCGGCCGTGACCCTGAGCACCATCCCCACGGCCATCGTCGCCCGGATGACCCGCTCGGCCATGCTGGATGTTCTGCGCCAGGATTACATCAAAACGGCGAAGGCCAAAGGCCTGTCAAAATTCAAGGTGACTTTCAAACACGCGCTGCGCAATGCCCTGATCCCGGTGGTAACAACCATAGGATTACAGTTCGGCGTGCTGCTGGGAGGGGCCATCCTCACGGAAACGATATTTGCCTGGCCCGGGGTGGGCAAGTGGATGTACGATGCCGTGATGCAGCGTGACTACATGGTGATCCAGGGTGGTGTGCTGTTCATCGCCGCGCTCTTCGTGGTGATCAATCTGTGTGTGGACCTGTTGTATGCGATCATCAACCCGAGAATTTCGGTATCGTAAGTTTACATTATATATGCCGGTGAAGGTATGCCTGACGCAGTGACAGTGAACCAGGTGGCGGAAATCCGTCATCCGATGGTGGAACAGCTTAGCCAGCTGTGGCGCAACAAGACCGCCGTCGCCGGCCTGATCATCATCACGACGTTCGTGCTGATGGCGATCTTCGCCCCCCTGTTGAGCCCGTACGACCCGCTGGAGACCTCCCTGTACGATCAGCTCAAACCGCCGGCCTGGTACGAGGGCGGCAGCACCAAGAACATCCTGGGCACCGACGACCTGGGAAGAGACACACTCTCTCGAATCATCTACGGCGCCAGGGTTTCTCTGATCGTGGCGGTAGTCAGCGTCGGGCTGGCATTTTTTCTCGGCACCCTGCTGGGGTGCCTGTCCGGATATTACAAAGGCGCTGTGGATAGTGCGATCATGCGGGTCATGGACATGATCCTGGCGTTTCCATATCTTCTGCTGGCCATCGTCGTGGTGGCTTATCTGGGACCCAGCCTGCAGAATGCCATGATGGCCATAGGGATTACCTATGTCCCGCGATTTGCGCGCATCGTGCGTGGCAGCGTGTTGGAGGAGGGCGAAAAAGACTACGTGATGGCGGCCCGATCCATCGGGGCCGGCGACCTGCGGATCATCTTTCTGACCATTTTGCCCAACTGCATGGGGCCGTTGATCGTTCAGACGACCCTGAGCATGGCTTCGGCTATCTTGGATGCGGCGGCCCTCAGTTTTCTGGGGCTCGGCGCCCAGCCTCCTACACCCGAGTGGGGCGCCATGATTGCCCGCAGCCGCGGTCTCATCCTCCGTGCTTCCTGGGTGATGACGTTTCCGGGCATTGCCATTTTGCTGGCGGTTCTGGGGTTTAACCTCCTGGGCGACGGCCTGCGCGACGCACTCGATCCGAGGCTCCGGGATTAATAGCAGATAGCAGCGAATGAGAAGGGGCGGTTCTCGTATGGGGGCCGCCCGAACACGTGAAAAATAAATATCGGGTGAAAGTTTTCTTTTTTCAAACGGTTTTGGTCCGGCGTTCACAGCGAGGGTGCCGGTCATCAGGGTGTTATGGACAATCAAAAACTGCTCGACATACAAAACCTGAAAACTCATTTTTTTGTGCGTGGTCAGGTGGCCAAAGCGGTTGACGATCTCAGCCTGTTGATCGAGGCCGGCCAGACCCTGGGCCTGGTTGGAGAATCCGGTTGCGGTAAAAGCGTCACCGCGCATTCCATTATCCAGTTAATTCCCGATCCGCCGGGTAAGATTGTCGCGGGCAAAATCTTATTTGATGGCGAAAACCTGCTGGCATACTCTGAAGCGCAGATGCGCAAAATTCGCGGCAACCGGATCTCGATGATTTTTCAAGAACCGATGACTTCGTTAAACCCGGTTTTTTCCGTCGGCGACCAGGTTGGAGAGGTCATTCGCCTGCATAAGAAACTGTCGCGCAGCGAAACCCGGGATCGTATTATCGAGGCGTTCCAGCTGGTGGGCATTCCGGAAGCGCAAACCCGGCTCAAGGATTACCCTCACCAGATGAGCGGCGGTATGCGCCAGCGGGTGATGATCGCCATGGCTTTGGCCTGCCGTCCCCGGTTGATGATTGCCGACGAGCCGACCACCGCACTGGACGTGACGATCCAGGCGCAGATACTGGACCTGATGAACAATCTAAAGGAGGAAACCGGGGCGGCTATCCTGTTTATCACCCACGACCTGGGCGTTATTGCGGAGATGGCACAGCACGTTGCAGTGATGTACGCCGGAAAGATGATGGAATACACGGACGTGCATACATTGTACAACAGCCCCAAGCATCCGTATACGGTCGCACTGATGCAGTCAATACCGGTGTTGGGACGCAAAACCGCCGACGGAAAGCTGCAAGCTATTGCCGGCATTGTACCGTCGCTGTTTCGTCTGCCCGAGGGCTGCCTGTTCAGCGACCGCTGTCCGGACGTGTTCGAGGACTGCCACCGTACGGAACCCGACATGGTTGCGGTGGGAGAAAACCACCTTGCCCGGTGTTTGAAATATGTCTGATGCAAACCAGAGTGCTGCATTGCTGGAAGCCAGAGGCATCGTCAAGCACTATCCCATTCGTGGCGGTATAATGCTGAAGGAAGTCGCTTCGGTCAAAGCTGTCGACGGCGTGAGCTTGACGATCCAAAGGGGGGAGACCCTGGGACTGGTGGGTGAATCCGGCTGCGGGAAAACCACTTTCGGACGAAACATCCTGCGTCTGGAAGAGCCGACCGCCGGCCATGTGTTTTTTAACGGCGACGACATCCTCGCCTACGACTCGCAGCAGATGCGCAGCCTTCGGCGCAAGATGCAGATTATTTTCCAGGACCCTTTCTCGTCTTTAAACCCTCGCAAAACCATCAACCAGATTATCGGTGAACCTTTGCTGGTTCACGGGACCAAGAGCAGAAAGCAGCGGGAGGAGCGCGTCGCGCAGTTGCTGGATGTGGTGGGCTTGCGGCCGGAGCACATGCGCCGCTATCCGCACATGTTTTCTGGCGGACAGCGGCAACGCATCGGCGTTGCCAGGGCACTGGCCTTGAACCCCGAACTGGTGGTCTGCGATGAAGCCGTATCGGCTCTGGATGTTTCCATCCAGGCCCAGGTGCTCAACCTGCTCAAAGATCTGCAGCAGGAATTCGGGTTGACGTATCTGTTTATTTCCCACGACCTGCACGTTGTCGAGCACATCAGCGATCGGGTGGCGGTGATGTATCTTGGCAAGCTGGTGGAACTGGCAGCCGGTAATATGCTCTACAGCCGCCCGCTGCATCCATACACCCAGGCCCTGCTTTCGGCCTCCCCGATGCCCGACCCGGGTTTAGCGCGAAAACGGATCATTTTAAAGGGAGACGTACCGAGCCCCATTAATCCGCCGCCGGGTTGCCGGTTCCATACCCGCTGCCCCTATGCCCGCGACATTTGCAGCAGCGACGAGCCGCAGCTGCGTGAAATCGAAACGGATCACCCGGTCGCCTGTCATTTCGCCGGAGAAGTCGGTGTTAACACCACCTGAATTCAGGTGTCGATATCTTTGATCAACACATTCTCCGGGGACGATTCGACCGTTTCCCGAAACTTTTCCAGAACGCTGGCGATCCCGGCCAGACCTTCCTGCTGCTCCAACGGTATGCGCTCTGTCCCCCCTTTTTCCAGTGCGTCGCAAACCATTGCTACGGTCCAGCTTCCAATGTCGCTGGCGGGTTGATACGTCGATCTTTCGCTTTCCTCCCCCCGGTAGGAGCGAGTCAGCAGAGCGGAGTCCTCCAGAAATCCGAGCAGGCGCCGGGTAGCCCGTGTCGGCAGCTCCAGTTCTCTGGAGATTTCTTCGGAATCGAGTGCCGGTGCTCCGGCAGCAAAGCGGACGGCGATCAACTGCAGAATTTTCAACG
>JAHEIV010000190.1 GCA_024639205.1 Deltaproteobacteria bacterium
CTCATCGAGGAAATGACAGTCGACGGCATTTTGTTGGACACGCCGCGCAAGAGGTCCGGGGCCATAAAAACGTCGTCACGGCAGCGCGGGGCGGCAGAAAAACCATCTTCCGGCTCCGAGACGCAATCCGATTTGCTGGGGCAGCTGTTATCCTCGGGATTCGAAGTTCCGGACGTCCAGGAAATCCTGAAAAAAGAGAAATTGCAGACCCTGGCGCTGGCCGAGTCCCTGCAGTCCGATATCGAAGCCGCAAAGCGCCGATGGGATCGACGCCTGGACGAACTGCCCGACAAGGAAAAGCTGGAATCATACCGCAGCCGGATCAACAAGCTGAAAGGTGCCCGCAAGGGCGGTTTGGGGGCGCTGCTGGGCGCCCCTGCAGAGCTGGTGGCCATCCAAAAAGACCTGGAGCAGGATATCGATCGCATCGAAGCGGCACTGGGAGAATTCGATAAACAGTCGAACACGTTTAAGAAACGGATGAATCAACTATCGAAAGCACCCCAGGCCGACTTGCAGCGGTTAAAAAACAAGTACAGTCTGTCTCCCAAAGGACTGTCCAACCTGAGCGGGCTGTTTTTAAAACAGCGACTGCAGGTTTGGATCGAACGGGCTGTTGCCTGGTACGAGCGGCTGCAGCCGCTGCTTTCTCGTCCGGCAGCCTCATCCGACGGTCCCGAGGCAGTGGCTCCGCTGCGCGGCAAGGGGGTAAACATCCGCTTTGCAGAGACGGCGCCGCAACCCGATTTTCTGGTCCGCCGGACCCGTGCCGGCATCGAAATCAAACAGATCAAACTGACCGGTGTAATCGAAGACATCACCTCCGATCCGCAGTTGGTCGGCCGACCGCTGCGATTTGATTTTTCCGGAAAGGATGCCGCAGATGCCGGCAGCATCCGCCTGAGCGGTCTGCTCAATGCCGTTGATCCACAGCGCAAAAGAGCCAGTGCAGACCTGCAATTGCAGAATGTGACCATCGGACCCAACGAATTGGTTGACAAGCCGGGTCTGGTGGCCCGGCTGCAATCAGCGGTGGTGGATCTGGATGTCCGCTCCGCCCTCGATGCGGACCGGATCAGCGTGAAGCTGGATGCCGGTCTCGATCCGGTGAGGATCTCGGCTGAAAGCCCCAAGGATGCGGGCGGATTTGCCGGGGCCCTGACGGGGGCTCTGGCCGGTGTGCGCCGGATGAAAGCCAGCGCTGTCGTTAAAGGGACATTGGCACAGCAAGAAATCCGGCTGACAACCGATCTTGACCGGATCTTGAAAGATGCCGTGGCCAATCTGGCGCGAAAGGAAGCGGCGAAGTTGACCCGGGCGCTTCAGAAAGAGGTCCGCGCCGAGACGAATGCACCGCTAAAGCAGACCGGCCTGCAGATGGACCAATTCGGCCGGATCGGCAGCGAGCTGACCGGCCGCATGAACCTGGGCGATAACCTGCTCAAAGGTTTGTTGTAAGCAAAGACCGGAGTTACGGGTCCGGCAGCAGCCAGTCAACCAGATGGTTTGGCGTCAAAAAGCCTTCACACTTTCTCCGGTTTGTTCCCCGATCTTGTTCTCAACTGCCGGCGCAACCAGGTCATTCCAAGCCGGCCCTGCAGATTGAACAGCGCCAGTGCCAGCGGCAGGATTCTTTCAGTCAGGGGGGTCAGGTAACACATTCGCACCAGTTCTCGATAGAGCGCGTGGATGGTGTCGGACCGAACATACACCTCTGATCCGCTGCATTCGAATCCCCAGCGAAGCGCCAGCTTCCGTGCCGCCGGCTCACCGTCTCGCATGGTGACCGTCGCCTCGAAGGGTCCACCCGGCAAATACGGTTTGACCTTCCGGTTCTGCAGGCTCCTGGCCGCCGCTTTCGCCAGTGCCCTGCGCCACTGCCATGCATCAAACCCATCGGGCCCCTCGGATTTATCAATTGCATGGGTTTCGATGCCCGGGACAGTCTCCTGGGCCTGGCTGCAAGCGACCGGACAACCTGAAAAAAAGATCGGTCGGATGTTGTAAGGCGCCAGTGATGCCGCAAAAAGGGCGATTTCCGGCATTGGCTTGCCGTTAACCATCAACCGGCTGATGCGTGACGTGAGGGTGTGAGCCAGAAACCCGTTTGTCCCCGAAGCGGCATGCAGGCCCAAAAATAAAACCGCTTCGGCGCCTGCCGGATTGCCGATCCCGGGAACCGGCCCCCGGCGATACCCGGAAACGATCCGGCACCGCGGATCGATCCTCTCCGGCAGCAAATTGTAAGCGCTGCGATGAAAGTCCTTGACGGTCACCTGCCGGACACCCCGTTGAAACAACCCGTTGGCCACCGCATCCACATCGTCGCACATCCCGGCGCAGGCGCTCACCCACTGCCGCGTCTTAAAAGCAGATCCCGCGTAGCTCCAACAGCCGGAACTGCCTTCAATGTCGGCCAGTATCAATACCTTGTCATAATCGGTCATATGGATATCGTTGCGCGGCGGCTGCCCCTGCGCGCATTGGTGAAATGCGGCTTCACCGCTTTAAAAAGCCTGTGCTATGGTTTCACAGTGTCCCATTACCAGAGTTTTATGCGGCTTGTACACTGGCGATGACTCGAATTCGGTCGAGAACCGGGGGGTGGGAGTAGTTGAGAACCACATAAAGCCGATGTGGCAGCAGGTTGGTGAGGTTCTGAACCGAGAGCTTTTTCAGGGCGTCGATCATTGATCGGGGATCGTCGGTGGTATCAACCGCAAACCGATCCGCCTGGTATTCGTAGCGGCGAGAAAGCACTCGCATAATTATGCCGGTAAAAAACGCCACCGGGGAATAAAGTAAAGTAAAAAAGACCAGGCCGCTGTAAATGGAAGGGGTATCAACGAAAAACGCCCCGTATAGCCCGGGGGTATCCATTAGCAGCGACAGCAGGTAGAGCATCAAGCCGGTCTGCAGAATGCCGGCCGTGAGCGACAACACGATGTGTTTTTTCCGGTAGTGTCCCATTTCGTGAGCCAGGACAGCCACCAGTTCGGCCGATGAATGATTCTCCACCAGCGTGTCGAACAATACGATTCGCTTGTTGCGGCCGAAGCCGCTGAAAAAGGCGTTGGATTTTGCCGAGCGGCGGGAGCCGTCCATGACGAAAACGTTTTTCAGCGGAAACCGGATCGATCGGGCGTAGGACAATATAGCTTCGCGCAATTCTCCCTGCTCCAGAGGGGTGAACTTGTTGAAAAGCGGCATGATCCAGGCCGGAGCGGCAAAATGAACGATGAGCATGTAGAGAGCCGCCGCCAGCCAGCAATACAGCCAGGCCATTGCGCCGGCATGCTCAAAAAACAGCAGTACGCCGGCCAGCAACGGGGTGCCGAGCAACACGGCCAAAAGCAGCCCCTTGACTCGATCGGCGATAAACGTCGTCCACGTCGTCCGGTTAAATCCGAAACGCTCCTCGATGATAAAAGTGCGGTAAAGACGAAACGGTAGTGAAACCAGGGAAATCAGCAAGCCGAGAGTACCGATGAACAGCAGTCCGGCAGGCATCGGCGCAAGATCCCAGGAGCGGACCCACTGGTCCAGCAGGGAAAATCCCCGTCCAAACCACATCACCAGCAGCAGCGTATAGCTGGCCAACGCGGTCATTAAGCTAAACCGGGTGTTGACCACCTGATATTGTTGCGCTTTTCGGTAGCGCTGCGGATCGTACCACCCGACAAACTCTGCTGGAAGTTCGGGCCGCATTGATTTTCGGTTCAGATAGTCGGCCAGAGCGCCAATCAGCAGCTCACCGGTAATGGCAACAATAATGACAATGCTAATCCAGTTCATTCAAAGCGGTGCTCTTGGTTGTGAACGTTTTGACACCTACAGATTGTCACGTATACAGCCGGCTCGCAAATCGTGCAGATCGTTTCATTGTGCGCCGATGGCTGGCCTGCGGCATTGCGAACGGAGGGTGTCAGGGGGGTTTTCGGGCAGCGCGCTGCGGTACGCCGTGATCGACGAGCAACTTTTCCAGAACGGCGGTGGGCTGAGCGCCGACCAGCAGTTCTTCATCCAGCCGAAAGGTCGGCACGGCAGTGATCCCCGATCGATGGCTACGGTTCCAGTCATCGTCCACTGCCTGCTTGTACGATCGACTTTCAATGATCTTTCGTGCTTTGCGATCGGAGAGTCCGACCGATCGGACCACTGCCGCTAACACTTCATTGTCGCCAATGTTTTCCCCGTGGGCAAAATAAGCCCGGAATACGGCATGGTGATATTGATCTCCCCTTCCCTGCTCCTCCGCCCATTTACCCAGCTCCTGCGCGCTGCGGCTGTTGAAGGTCATCGTGCGCTCTGCAAACGGGAGATTGAGTCCGGCTGCCACTTGCTTCAGGTGCGCGACCATTTCACTGACGTTTACGGGCCGCCCGGCAAATAGCTCTGCCAGGGTTTGTCCTTCGGTGGGTGTCTCCGGATGAAGCGGAAAGGAAATCCAGCGGATGTCGAATTCGTATTCCCTGTGAAGTTTTTCAATACCGACGGTAATGAAATAGCACCAGGGTCAAATGTAATCGGAAAAGATTTCGAGGACTCGATTCGGCATCTGTATAAAAAAAGCGGGAGGCATGTGGGGAGCATGCCTCCCTTGAACAGAGGAAAGAGTTAAGGGTTAGGTTGAATAAGGATACCAACTAACACCTTTAGCAGCAGATGCTGCCTGAACTTATTGTAGTACCACCTTGTGATATGTCAAGTGTTTTTTTCTAATTTTGGTGCTACTTTTTTTCCAGCTTCACCGAGACGGCGTATTTGCCCGGGCCGGTGTTGACCAGACCGATAAAAACCAATCCGAGACCAAGGGAAAACAGCATCAGGGTCCGGTAGCCGATTCCGAGGTAGTTGGCAAAGTAGAACCCGAACAGGATTGCCAGCAGGATGCAGAATGTCCGGAAAAGATATCCGGAGAGCAGACTCAGGGCTCCCACCGCCTCTATGAGCAGCACGATCAATCCCAGAACGTGAAGCGGAATGCCGGATTGCAGGTAATTCAGGGTGGTACCGACACTCTTCCACTGCGCTTGGCCGCGCAGCAGCAGCGGTGTTGAGTGAATCAAGAGCATGACCGCCAGGCCGATACGCATGGTCAGCAGGCCGAAACTGATTTTGCGTTCCTGGGAATTGAACAGCATGGTAGGTCTCCGCTTTTCGATCACTCATCCGAAACTGTTACGACCACGGCTTAAAATTGTAAGGTAAATCGGGGGGTAAATCAATACATAATCTGAAGAGCCGGTCATCGGAGGCGGACAATGAAATCCCACACTGCCCGATGCACGATTTCTGCTCCCGACCCGCGTATGATTCCATGGCGGTTGAAGTTACATACCAGGTAGGACTTGCTCTCCGAACCCAGGGCCTCATATACCTGCACACACCCCTTGGGATGCACCACCGGATCGCTCTGGGCCTGTATAACGAGCGCAGGTGCGGAAATACCGGCCAACCGGGGCTGAATGGCATCCATCAATCTTTCCAGTTCCCGAACCCCTGAAACCGGGTTGCGTAAATAGTTGATTTCCGGAAATTCGGGGTGGTTTTCGACAAATGTCATCCGGGCCTCTTCCAGGCGAACCTTTGTCATCAGTTTGTTCCATACATCAACGGCCGGTACCAGACGGGTGGAAATGTCTTGCAATCGCATGGGCGGGCATATCGCAAACACACCGGCCGCCCCTTGCGTGCGAGCCGCCAGATCGAGGGCCAATCCGGCGCCGTTGGAAAATCCGCCCATAACCACTCGCCGGCAGGTGTTGCGCATGATGGCGTAACCGATATCGACCGAATCCGTCCACTGCTGGTAAGTGGTCTCCGCCAGGTCTTCCGGTGAAGTGCCGTGGCCTTTGACCCGCGGTGCATATACCCACAGACCTTTGCGCGCCAGATAAGCGGCCAGCTCTTTCACTTCCAGGGGAGCGGCCATATATCCGTGGATCAGCACCACACCGACATCCCGGCTTCTACCCCGAATCATGTACGGCATGCCCACCTGCTTTGGTTTTGATTCGCCTGCGATGAAATGGGTGTTGTAATCCTGCAGAAATTCATCCTGGGCCCGACGAACCAGTCGTGCCGCGATGCTGCGTTTCAACCAGAACGACGGCAACCAGGCGCTTCTGCGAACGATACGCTGCAGATCCTTCAGCGGCTCAACGGCATTGGCCA
>JAHEIV010000191.1 GCA_024639205.1 Deltaproteobacteria bacterium
GTCGCTCAGCCGTCTGGCGGAACGGTTTTCATTGGCCGATGACAGTTTCGATCAGGCCGTGATTCATCTGTTCGAGGCGGTCACGCAGATGCAAACCGCCGCTGAAATGCTCTTCTCCGAACGCTTACAAGAGGCCCTCGGACCGGAACAGGCCGCCTTGCAGGCCATACTGAAAGCGCAAGCCCAAAGCCGGCGTTCGTCGATTCAGATGGCCCGCAATCGCGGTGGGGCAGGGGGCGCAGACGTTCAAAGCCGCGAACGGGAGGACTTGCGCGAGCTGTTCGAGATGGAAATGGGCCGCCTGGAGAACCGCTACGAGATGCCCGCAGCCGCCGCCGGGCGCGCCGGTGGCGAACAGGAGGACCTTCTGCAGCGTCTGCGCCGACTGGCCCAGCGGCAGGAACGTTTGAATCGGGCGCAGATGGATGCCGACCGGCGCAAGAACCGCATGACCGAAGCGCAGCAAAAGCGACATCTGGAAGAACTTCGCCGTGAGCAGGAAGCGTTGAGCCGTCAGGCCAATGCGCTGTCACAGCGGTTGACCCGCCGGTCCCGGGACGGCAGAGGCCGATCTTCACCGAGCTCTCTTGATCGGGCCATCGACCGGATGCGCGAAGCGGCGGACAACCTCCAGCGCCGGGATGCCGGCGGCGCCGCCGCCAGCGGTCGCGAAGCCCTGCAGAAACTGCGTGATCAGGAAAAATCGCTTCAGCGCCGGCGAGCAACTGCCCGGTCTGATCGCGTCCCGAAATCCACGTCAAAAGGGCTCGAGCAGGCGGCAGACAACGCGGCTGCCCTGCTGCAGGAGTTGGAACATCTGCAGCGGGAAGTTGAATCCTTCAGACAAGGGCATAGCGAATCGGATCGGTTCGGCCAAGACCAACAACTTTCGCCCGAAGACCGAGACGGCTCTCGAAGAGCGGAGCTGGACCGGCTGCGAGACGGGCTTGGGCGCAGCCGCGGGCACGCGCAGGGACTTTTGCAGCCCTGGGCGGGGGGGCAGGATTGGGCGGTTTCTGCCCGATCGATCCATCGCGAATTGACGCGCCAGCAAATCGAGGATTTCGTGAATCAGCCCGATCTGTGGCAGTCCCTGCTGACTCCGGTGCGAGAACTGGCGATGGACCTGAGAGCACGGACCGAAGCAAAGCGTTTAAAGGAAAGCCCCTTTTCACCTTCGCAGCCAGCGCCGCCGGATCCATATAAATCGCTGGTGGAAACCTATTACCGGTCCTTGTCCGAAACAGCCGAAGAGAAGGAATAGATTACCTATGGGAGGTATCTTCGATTTTCTCCTGGGTTACAAGGCCTATGAATGGAGGCATGGAATATTTTCGTTACAGACCTCCCTGGAACCCCTCCACATTATCGGCGGAGCGGCTGTGCTGGTCCTGGCTGTTGTTTTTCTCTACCGGCAGACAACCGTCGGCACCTCGCGCCGACTGAAGACCGTGTTAATCGTTTTGAAATCAGCGGCACTGACGGTATTGTTTTTCTGCTTGCTGCAGCCCACCTTGACGACGTATTCGATTGGGCCACAGAAAAGCACCATCGGTTTCTTGATCGACGATTCACACAGCATGACCATCCGGGACCTGACGCGATCCCGTTCGCGCGGCGAGACCGCCGCCGATCTTCTCTACGGCAACGACGGCTTGATCGCTCGGCTGCGGGAAAGCTTCACGATGCGCACCTTTGGCTTTGACCGAAACATCCGTACGGTCTCCGGTCCCGGCGATCTCTCTTTTTCAGGTTCAAGGACGGACATCACTGGGGCCATGGCCGATGTCGGCAAGATATTGAACGGGCTGAGCCTGAAGGCTCTGGTCCTGCTCACCGACGGCGCCGACAACGGCAGCGACGATCCCCTCCGAATTGCCGGCATCCTCAATACCCGCAAGATTCCTGTTTACGTCATCGGTGTCGGCAATAACCGGGTACTCGCGGATGTAGAGATTCACCGGGTCCAGACCACGGGACCGGTGATCGATGGGGGAGTTTTCGAAGTGCAGGTCACGGTAATCAGCCGGGGCTATGAAGGTCGCGAGTCCGACCTGTTGATCGAGGCGGGAACGGTCGTTGTCGCCAAAAAAACGATCACTCATGGACCCGACGGCCGGTCTGCAAGGTACACCTTCCAGCTGACCCCGCAAAAAGAGGAATCCCTGGTCTATACGGTCCGGATCCCCGAGCAGGAAGATGAAATCATTAAAGATAACAACCGCATGGCGTTTCTTGTGGACAACCGGAACAAACGGGCTCAGGTGTTGTACATCGAGGGACATCCGCGTAACGAGTACAAGTTTATTCGCCGGGCCGCCGCGGACGATAAAGCCGTGCTGCTGAAATCCTATTTGCAGACGGGTCCACAAAAGTTTTTACGCCAGGACATCGAATCGCCGCAGGAACTCTCCCGCGGTTACCCTTCAAGCCAAGAAGAGCTGTTCGCCTATGACGCCGTCATCTTGGGAGATATCCCCCGCGACTTTTTTTCCGACGACCAGTTGAACCTGACCCGTGAGTTTGTCTCCCGGCGCGGGGGCGGTTTCCTCATGCTCGGCGGTTCAACCGCCTTTGATGAAGGTTTTATCCAAACGCCGATCGAAGATCTCCTGCCCGTGACCCTGGTTCGAGAAAAAAACCTGGCTCCCGGTTTGCGTGGAGGGGGCCGCCAGGGGACTCACCCCACGGGCCAGAAATTCAGCATGCGACTCACCGCCGAAGGGAGGCGCTCTGCCTTGCTGCGCCTCGATGCCGACCAGAACACCAACCGGAAGATGTGGACTGAAATGCCGCAGTTGCAGGGAATCAATGTCACCGGCCGTGCAAAGCCGGGCGCCACGGTACTCGCTGTTCACCCCACGCTCCAATTGGACGGAAACCCGCTGCCGGTATTGGCCTATCAACGCTACGGCCGGGGTCGGACGATGGCCATCACCACTGCCGCAACCTGGAGATGGCAAATGCTGATGCCCCATGAGGATAGATCCCACGAGAAGATATGGCGGCAGATTTTGCGCTGGCTCACCACAGACACTCCGGCGCGGGTGGAATTCGAGCTCCAGCGAAGTCAATACAGTACCGGTGACACCGTGAAGGTCAGGGCCCGGGTACACGACGAGCACTTCGAACCGGTCGACAATGCAATTGTCTGGTTGAAAGCTACCGACCCAGACGGTGTCATCCAGGACTTGCGGATGGAGGCCGGCCTCGCACAACCAGGGGATTACGCCGGCGCGTTCAGCGCATCCAAGCCGGGGGTGTATCAGCTGGAAGTTTCATCCCCCGGGTTTTCACACCAAAGCCAATCCGCATCGGCCAATTTCCTGGTGACCGATACCCTGCACGAGTTTCGAGACCTGTCGCTCAACAGTGAACTATTGAAGAGTATCGCTCTGGCAAGCGGTGGGAAATACTACGACCTCAAAAATGCCGGGCGCGTTGTCAAAGACTTGCAACGAAGCAGGGAATCGCAAACAGTCCTCGTTCAGCTGGATGTCTGGGACATGCCGGCCGTATTCCTATTCCTGCTTGCCTGCTATGGAGCGGAATGGATGTTGCGCAGACGCAAGGGACTGTCATGAAAGCGCTTGTCTACCTTTTGATACCGTGTTTTCTTCTCGGTGCTACTAGGACGCCGGCTCTGCCGCGCGACTATTTTTTACCCAAGCCGGAAGGGCAGGCAATTGCGTTTATTTTAGCCGGCGCTGCAGCCGGGGATGCCTACGCGAATCAAATAAGGCAGTGGGCCTTGCGGCTGCATGACATTCTCACGACCGATTACGGTTACCCGCCCGAGCAGATCGTTTTGCTCATGGGCCGGGCCGGTTCGAACGAGGGCAGAGTTTCCGGACCGATACGTCGCAAGGTACTCGATGCAGAGATTCGCGCCAAGAAGAAAACGTTGCAGGCCGGTGACCGGGTGTTTTTCTTTTTAATGGGTCACGGAACCGGCAATGCGAAAGAGTCCAAGTTTGTTGTCTTCGGAACCGATATCACCGGACAGGATTTCGCATCGATTTTGGAGACATTTTCTGCACAGGACGTTGTGGTCGTTAACACGACCAGTTCGAGTTACCCGTTTTGCGCCGCTCTCTCCGGGCCGGGACGCGTCGTTATTTCCGCTACCCGATCCCAGGCTGAAAAATACGATACCATATTTGCCGGGCACTTCATCGATGCCCTCTATCAACATGCCGCCGACAGAGATAAAAACCGGCGGGTTTCCATGTGGGAGGCCTTTTTGTTTGCCGGCCGGCAGGTGGAAAAATGGTATGCAGATCAGGGCCGCATTCCCACCGAGCATAGCACACTCGATGACAACGGCGACAGCGTATTCAGCGTAAGGCCGGATCCCGCCGAAGACGACGGCCGGCTGGCCCAGATTGCTTATCTCGATCTTCTTTCCCCCCAACGGTTAGAAATTCCGCCAGGAGTCGACGCCTCGCGGGTGAGCCGTCTCACCGCGAAAATCAGAGAACTGGAGCGTTCCGTCTTCCTGCTACGCAACGATAAGTCGCAGATGCCGCAGGAGGCTTATCAAAATCAGTTGGAATCGCTTCTGATCGAACTGGCCCGCAACTCCAGAGAGCTGCGGCGACTCCATTCACTTCCCGAATAAGCAGGGCGCGACGAGTGACCCAGCCGGACCATCGATCGTCAATTTTGAAGGTTCCGGAGGGTAACCGCCATCGGCTGTACCATCCGGGAATCTCAAAAAATTTCGAATGGCCGTCATGTAAGGGTGTACGCATAACGGAATTTGGTGTAGCTTGGGGGAAGTTCTCGGAGAGCATTGAAAAGTGTTTGCAATGAACGATAAAAATGGCGGAAGTGCATGGGAATCGAACCCACCCGGGACGGTTTTAGCGCCCCACACCGGGTTTGAAGCCCGGGAGCCCCACCAGTGAGCTGCGCACTTCCGTAGTGAAAAAGCATAACGACCGAGGATCTGGATATATGATATGGTTACCCCTGTTTGTCAACCATTTTGTCCTGTGAAAGCACCTTTCGGCAATTTCCGGAGCGAAGGGAAGTGAATATGATTGCTTATTTTGACTGCCTGTCGGGCATCAGCGGTGATATGTGTCTTGGAGCGTTGGTCGACCTGGGTGTGTCTGCCCGGTGGTTGCAGCAGTCGCTGCGGGAGTCCGTCGGACTGAAAGGGTTTGATATTTACACCGAGCGCGTCCGGCGACATGGTATTGCCGCCTGCCGACTGAAAGTATCGGTTGAATCCGGACAAAAACCCCGAAGCTATCGGGATATCCAACAGCTTATCGACAACAGCGATTTATCGGCGGCCGTAAAAAAAATAAGCCTGGGCATGTTCAAACGGCTGGGCGATGCGGAGGCTGCTGTACACGACTGTCCGCTGGAGGAGGTACACTTTCACGAGGTCGGCGCCGTAGACGCACTGGTGGATATGATTGGATCGGCACTGGCAATGGAAAAGCTGGGTATCCAGAGCGTGACCGCATCGCGCATCCCCACAGGAGCGGGCTTCGTGGATGCTCACCATGGAAGACTTCCGGTTCCGGCACCAGCGACCCTGGCGCTGCTGAAAAACGTTCCGGTATACGGTACCGGGATTCCGGCCGAACTGGTCACACCCACCGGAGCGACCATTGTCACATCCCTGGCCGATACGTTTTCCGATATGCCGGCCATGACCATTGAACACATCGGCTACGGTGCCGGTGAAAGAGATCTAGACCAGCGGCCGAATCTGCTGCGCATCATCGTGGGACAGCCAGAGGCGGCAGGCGTTGCAGCCGCCGGGGGCGAAGCGAATGTCGTGACGGTGGAAACCTGCATCGACGACATGAATCCTGAGATTTTCGGCTTTTTGATGGACCGCCTGTTCGAAGATGGAGCACTGGATGTCTACTGGGTTCCGATCTACATGAAAAAAAACCGACCGGCAACGATGATCCGGGTTTTATGCCGTCAGGAGACGACTTCGCTGATCGCCGATCGTATTTTGCGAGAGACCACCACCGCCGGTGTCCGGTACTATCCGGTTCGTCGGCTGACCCTGAAGCGGGAGCAGATCAATGTGCCCACCTCTCTGGGAAGTGTTGCCGTTAAGCGGATTACCGGTGTCGACGGCGACGTGCGGATCGTTCCGGAATTCGAGACGTGCCGACGG
>JAHEIV010000192.1 GCA_024639205.1 Deltaproteobacteria bacterium
AGCTTCGGGGAAGGGCTATGTCATCGAAAACGGCACTTACATCGGTCTAAATGCAGGCAAGGTCATCGAAATACAAAAAGACCGGGTCATTATCGAAGAAGAAGTCGAAGATTTAGTAGGAAAACTGGTTAAACGCAAGCAACAACTAAAACTTCCGAAACCAGCCGGAGACAGTTAATATGATGAAACCTAACAACCGTATCCGAAACAGCGCCTTGCTGCTGGTGCTTGTCACCCTGGTGATGGCAATGGCCGCTGGCTGCGCTTCCCAGAAGCCATTACAGCAGGGCAGACCGGGGGGTGGTGCCGATGCTTCCGGAAGCAAGCAGATTACCGAGGTAATGGCTACCGAAGATGCGGAATCCTACCTGGTTCTGGTAAGAGGCAACCGTCAGTTGACCTACACTTCGGTAAAGCAGAACCTTCCGCTGGGAGTGCTGTTTTATTTTCCCGAAACCGGAATAGACCCGGGCATCATGGCCTCGATCGCTGCGAACAACGATGTTATCGAATCGGTTGAAACCTCTTTGGTGAGCGAAAAGCAGGACATGTCGCGGATCTTGATAGCATTGAAAAAAGATACCCCCTATGAAGTGACACCGGAAGGGACCGGCATCCGTATCGCTTTTGCCAAACCCGGAGGAACCGCCCGACCGCAAGACACCTCCGATCCGGCAGCCGTGGTCCCGGCGACTGCAACGATGGCCGCCGGTTCTATCAGCAGATTGAAAGGGGTGTATGCCATCAAGTCGGAAAACCAAACCCGTGTCAACATCAGCACGGATGGCGTTGTGGCTGACTACAAAGTATTCGTTCTGGACAATCCGCCTCGAATCGTTTTCGACATTGCGGGTTTGAAAAGCCCCTTCAAGGGACAGCAGGTGTTGAAGGTGAACACCCGTTGGGTCGCGAAGGTCCGCCATCAGGGCTATCCGGACAAGGTTCGCGTTGTGCTCGACACAAAAAAACCATATCTAAAGTCTTACACCGCCGTGCCTGTCGAAGATGGGTTGATGATTCTGGTTGCCGATGACAAGCCGGCGGCGGCCGCAGCGCGGCCCCAGATGAGGGCCGCGGGAACGCCTCCAATAAAAGAAAAAGAGGTTATGGCTGCAAAACAGGCCCCGGAAACCTTGCCGGATGTGGCACCGATGGCAGCGGTACCGACGGCAACCGGGAAACCAGCCTGGATCAACCGTCTTGATTTTCGCAGTGAAGAGGCCGGCAGATCCACCATTGTTGTCGGCACCACGCGACCGGTTCAATACGACCTGGATGAAAAGAGCGATAAACTGCTGCAGTTAAAGCTTTACAACACGCATCTTCCCGATTACCGCAAACGTCCCCTGATCACCACAAGATTTGAAAGCGCTGCCAACCGCATCACCCCGCTTCAAACCAGTGCGATGAAGGACACCTCCCTTGTGGCGATTGAGCTGCGCGAGGCGGTGCCCTACACGGTAGAACAAAGGGAAGATACCTTGTTGATCCGGTTGGAGGCCTCCACCATTCCTCCCAAACCGCTGGAGCAGGCGGATCTGCCTTCCTGGAAAAAAGTATTGGCGCAAACCGAGGCCGCTGCCGGAACGCAGGCAGTTGAGAGCAAACCGCCTGCCGCAGCTGTTGCTGAGACACCGCCTGGCGTGGAGCCGACACAAGCGGTTCCTCTGCCGCTGCCGCCGCCGGTTCCGCCACCGATTGGTGCGGCCGAAACCGGGGCAGCTGCAAACGCTTTCCCACCGCCCAAGGCACCACCGCTGCCGGAGGCCGCAATGGCAGCGATGCCGCGGCCGCAGTACGAGTCGGTGGTGGGATCTTCCGTGCTGCCGCCGCCGTTGTATACGGGTGAGAAGATTGCCCTCGATTTTTTTCAAACCGATATCAAAAATGTATTTCGTATCCTACGCGAGATCAGCGGAAAGAACTTTGCCATCGACAAAAACGTTACCGGCAGCGTGACCCTTACGTTGGAAAAACCGGTGCCGTGGGATCAGGTCCTGGATCTGGTGTTGAAAATGAATCGGCTGGGCATGACCTATGAAGGCGACATTGTCAGGATTGCCACCCTGGCCACTCTTACAGCGGAAGCAAAGGCCCGCCAGGCTAAGATTGCTGCCGAGCGCAAAACCAGGCAGGCGGTCAAAGACCTCGAACCGCTGGTTACAGAGTACGTATCGGTAAACTACTCTGATGCCCGTTCCGAAATACTGCCGCACATTAAACCGGTGCTGACCAAAGGTCGGGGAAAGATCAGCGTCGATCAACGCAATAATCAACTGATCATCACGGACACGGCGGACAAAATCGCACGGATAAAGGAGATAGTGGAGCGAATCGACACGGTGACACCGCAGGTGATCATTGAAGCCAAGGTAGTAGAGGTCAACAATGAATTCGAAATGGAGCTCGGTATCACCTGGAATATGAACTGGGGGCCGATCGACATCAACGGTGATCAGCTGAACGTGGACGTTGCCATGAACTACCCATCGGAAGGTGGCTCCACGGCCGGCCTTTCGTTTTCCAAAATAGCCGGCACCCCGTTTCTGCTCGATGCCCAGCTGAACGCAGTGGAGGCGAACAAGAAGGGGCGGATCATTACATCGCCGAAGATCGTTACCCTCGACAACAAAAAGGCCAAAATCAAGCAGGGCATCGAGTGGCCTTACCTGGAACGCGATTCAGCCGGCAACGCCACGGTACGGTTCAAAAACATCGATCTGCTGCTGGAGGTTACTCCGACCGTTACTCCGGATGATCGCATCCTTATGAAGATTTTTCTTACCAAAAACGACATCGCTACCATTACCTTGGGTGTTCCTTCTCTGAATACCAACGAGGCCCAAACGGAATTGTTGGTAAATGACGGCGACACGATCGTAATCGGTGGGATCATCAAGAAAAACGAGCAGGATTCGGTTACCGGGTGGCCCGGATTGAAGGACGTGCCGTTGCTGGGTTGGCTGTTCAAGACACAGAAAAACACTGATACGGCCAACGAACTGCTGATCTTCATCACCCCCCGCATCGTAATGCTGGAGCAGCGCCGCGTATTGTAGTCAACTGCCCCAATAGAAAAACCGAGAAAGTCCGTGCAGCCAAAGGCGGATCACGGGTTTTCTCGGTTTTATCCTTTCAAACGAACCCCTGAGTCTAAAGCGTGCCGGAGTATTTCAGGTCCCCGTCCATATGCGTGCTCCTTTCAGACATCCGGTCACCGCAGCTGCCGGGCGAAAGCCCATCATTGAACGTACTTCAAATGTTCGAGCACCCGCTTGGCTTCGCGGCCGATGTCCGTGTCGGGGCTGAGCACGGCGGCCCTGCCGAAAGCTTCCTTGGCCTTGCGGTAGTTACGCATCTGCAGGTAAGCCCTGCCCAGGTCATAATGGGCCTGGGCAAAATCAGGGGAGATTTGGATGGCGCCGCCCAGTGCGGCTACCGCCTCGTTTATCCGGCCGGTCGCCAGATAGGTTAGCCCCAGTCCCCAGAGCGCCTGGCTGAAGTTGGGCTGCATCTTCGAGGCATTTTTAAAATACTGCTCCGCAATCGTGTATTGCTTTTTCCCGTAATATGCCCGACCCAGATTATACTGGGGGTAATGGGGAGTGGCGTACAGCAAATCTCCAGAGAGCTCATTGAAAACCTCAATCGCCTTGTCCCACTCTTTCATCGTAAGGTAAACCGCACCGAGGTTGTTGCGAGCCACTGCATAATCCGGCTTCAAAGCGAGGGCTTTTTTAAAATGTTTGACCGACAGCGCATAGGAATTTTTCAAAAAATAGGCCTGGCCGATGTAATTTTGCAGAATGTGGTCGTCTGCATAGAGTTTTTCGGCCTCAAGCAAATGCTGTAAGGCCATCGTGAAGTCGCCTGAAAGCATGAACTGCTTTCCCACTTCCCGTTCGGCCTTTTCCTGTCGAATCAGCTGCTCCTTGCTGGGGCCGCATGAAGAGGCCGCCAGGATTGCCAGTGAACAGATTGTCATTATCCTCAACCAACGTTTCATGAATCAACCTCCATGCAGATATTCAACGCGCTGAATGCAGCGCGGATGGATTCGGCATTTACCTGTTTTGTTTTTTTAAATTCAAGCGTTCGGCGATCTCTTCGGCCACGAGCCGTATGAATTTTTCCAGGTCAGCCCCGCGCAGCGGCTTGCCGGGAGCCGGTACCTTATTCAGACCGGGGGGGTGCACCAGAAGCGGGGTGTTGATTAGTGCCCTGTCGGGGCGGATTTCGAACTCGGGCGGGAACTGCTTCTCGAAATACATCTGCTGAAAACCGATAAACTTGAGGGCATGCGCGGTTGAGTCGAGAATGGCGGTGTCACCGGTGCTCACATAGCCCCGGTGGATCGCCACGGCCAGCCCGGCCAGGGACTCACCACCATGGGTGCAGGCGATGTGACCGTTTCGGTTGGCCTTCAGTTGCCAGTCCATGATGGCCTGTTCTTCGACTTCCACGAAAAACACCCGTTGCTCTCCGGCCAGCAGATTGTATTGATCGACCAGGTGAATCACCCGGGGCATGGATACCGGGTTGCCGATCATGGCTGCCTGGGCCACACTCGGCTTTACGGTTACCGGAACGAAACGCCGCTGTGTGACATCCGTCTGTCGGTAATACCGGTAGACCGGATTGGCATGGGCAGATTGCACGCCAATGATCTTCGGCAGGTCGGAAATGATACCGGCCTGAAAAAACTTGAGAAAACCGTTCATCACCGCTGTCAGGTTGCCGGCGTTTCCTACCGGGACCACTGCCGCCTTGTGCTGCAGATCATATTCCATATCCTGGCAGATCTCGTATGCATAGGATTCCTGACCCAAAATACGCCACGCGTTCTTGGAGTTGAGCAGCGCCACGGGATAATGCTCTGACAGTCGCTCCACTACTTTCATGCAATCGTCAAAGACACCCGGTATTTCGAAAACAACGGCACCGCTGCCCAGCGGTTGGGAGAGTTGCTGGGGGGTTACCTTTTTATGCGGCAACAGCACGACCGATTTGATATGCGGATGCAAATAAGCTGCATAAAGGGCTGCGGCCGCCGACGTGTCTCCGGTGGATGCACACACGGCCAGCACGTTGGAAGCCAGACCCTGCGTGATCAAATAGTGGATATAGCTCAGGGCACTGGCCATGCCGCGATCCTTGAAAGAGGCGCTGGGATTCTGTCCGTCGTTTTTGAAAAAAAACCGAAGGCCGAGCAGCTCTTGAAGACTTGCGTTGGCTTCTATCATCGGCGTGTGGCCTTCGCCAAGATAGACGACGGCTTCCAACGGAATTACGGGACCGATGAATTCGTGGAAACGGTAAATGCCTTTCAGGGCAGGAATGTTGAGCATCTTACGATAGTCGAAGATACGATGCCAAAGTTCAGCCGGCCTTTCTGTCAGCTGTTGAAAAGCAAGGTCATGGAGCAGAAGAACCTGGCTGCAGTTGGGACAGGTGTAGAGTAGCTGCTCGATACCGTATTCTTTTCGGCAGTCCAGGCAGCGATATACGATCTTGCCGTTTGGAGCAGGGAGAAGGTGTGGGCGAATATCTTTTGGAGTATCTGCAAGTTTCACGATTTGATGAATTCCGTGTTTTCCATAAACGGTCGCAGCACTTCGGGTACCAAAACCGATCCGTCTGGTTGCTGGAAGTTTTCGAGTATGGCCGCCACTGTTCGTCCGACAGCCAGACCGGAGCCGTTCAACGTGTGCACCAGTTCGGTCTTGCTGGATCCTTTTCGGCGAAAGCGGATATCAGCCCGACGGGCCTGGAAGCTTTCGCAATTCGAGCAGGAAGAGATCTCCCGGTAAACCCCCTGGTCCGGCATCCAAACTTCGATGTCATAGGTTTTAGCGGCGGAAAAACCAAGGTCTCCGGTGCACAGGCTCACCACGCGGTATGCCAGCCCCAAGCGTTGCAGAACCGTTTCGGCATTGACGAGCATCTTCTCGAGTTCTTCGTAGGACGCTTCCGGAAGGGAAAATTTGACCATCTCCACCTTGTTGAATTGATGCTGCCGGATCAACCCACGGGTATCTTT
>JAHEIV010000193.1 GCA_024639205.1 Deltaproteobacteria bacterium
AAGCTCCCACCGCTCGAAGTAAACATGATCTACACGTAAATCGACGGCTGTTCGGCTTTAACCGCTGAGCTGTTTCATCATGGCGATTTCATCGCAATCCGGATACTTCACGCAGGTGATGCAGCCGGACCAGATTTTGATGGGCAGCTGTGATCGGTCGATCCGGTGAAAGTCCAGCCGGTCGAAAAACTCCGGACGGTAGGTCAGGGTGAATATCTGTTTGATATCGTAGCGCCGCGCTTCGGTTAAAACCGCATCTGCAAGCTGTCTGCCGATGCCCTGTCCCACATAATCCGGTTGCACGGCCAGTGAGCGGATCTCGGCAAGGTCTTCCCAGCAAAACTGCAGGGCGCAGCATCCCACCACACGCTTTGTGTCGATGTCTTCATAAACGGTAAAGTCTCTGACGTGATCGTAAAGTTCACTTAACGGTCGCGCCAGCAGTTCACCGATTCGCCCGTAGTGCTGAAGCAGTTGGTGGATCGTCTTGATGTCCTGTACGGTTGCCTTTCGAATGGGTTCCATCACTTCACCCGGATGTCGTAGGACCGGTCCCAGTTGTCTGCAGGCGGCTCGTGCTTAAAGGCCAGGCATCGGCTGAGCATGGTGCCGCTCGGCCCGTCTGCGGGATCGATTTCCATGACCCGGCGAAAACAGTCGATCGCCAGATCCCAATTTCGTTTGCGGTATGCCTGCAATCCCCGATCGTAATCGTCGAGAACCTGTCGCAGGCGGCTGTCGATTGCATCTGCGAAATCCAGCAGTTCATACACTGCCAGCGGTTGCAGTCGGCCGACGACCCTGATGCTGTCGACCTGGCGGCAGGCGAATAAATCGCCCGCATTGTAAAAGGTCGATTCGCCGATCAGCGTGTAGGTACCATAAATTTTGTTGACACCTTCCAGACGGGCAGCGGTGTTGACCATATCTCCCATCATGGTGTAGTCCATGCGGCTGGCCGAGCCCATGTTGCCGACTACTGCCCGTCCCGAGTTCAGCCCGATCCGCATTTTGAGCGACGGTTTGCCTTCCTCCTCCCATTTCCGGCGAAGTTCGTCCAGTCGTTTCTGCATTTGCGTCGATGCGCGACAAGCCCGGATCGCATGATCGCCCAGCAGGTTCGGCGCTCCGAAAAAAGCGATGATGGCGTCTCCTTCGAACTTGTCCACCGTTCCCTCGTTTTGCAGAATAATGTCGGTCATCTCCGTTAGGAACTCGTTGAGCAGTTCAACGACCTGGGTGGGGCTCAGGTTTTCGGATACCGACGTGAAACCCTGCACGTCGGAAAAAAAAGCCGTAATGTCCCGCTCCTCCCCGCCGAGTTCGAGGCTTTCCGGTGATTCGATAAGCTGCTTGACAACCGAGGGAGCCAGATAGGTTGAAAAAGCGTTTTTGATGAACCGTTTTTGTTTGGTTTCCGCAAAATAGCGCTGTGCCGTAATACTCAGATACACCAGCAGCAGAACCGACAGCGGATAGACAATGTTGAGAACCAGGCCGTGATGGGAGAACAGATACTGGCAAAACAGGATGTAGCCCAAAAAAACTCCCAGCATGGCGGCCAGTCCCGGTATAACCGACACCCGCGGAAGAACCAGTCCCATGCAAAGGCCTGCAACCAAAATGGCCAAGAGGTCGAAGATGGCAACCCACTTGGGACGGTGGAGGAAGTCTTCGGCAAGAATACTGTCGACCAGGTTGGCATGGATTTCCAATCCGGGAAAAACTTCCCCGAAAGGAGTCACCCGCAGGTCGTAAATTCCGACTGCGGTGGCGCCCACTATCACGATCTTGTCTTTGAGCCGATCGGGTGAAACGCTTCCACCCAGAATGTCCGTGATCGAGATGTGGGGAAACGTCTTTTCCTTGCCGCGGTAATTTATAAGGATCCGGCCCTCTTCATCGGTGGGAACCAGCGTTGGCCCGATGCGGATGCGGCGCACACCGTAGTCGTCGACGTGGACCGCAAGCGGCTGCTGCAGGTAGGCGCCCACGGTCACCAGAGCGAGCGGCGCATACAGGGTCTCTCGAAATTGGAGCACTGCCGGCAACCAGCGCACGACACCGTCCGGATCCGGCAGCATGTTGAAATATCCCGAGTGACCGGCGGCACTGGACAGTTCGGCAATATTCGATTGGGGATATACGGCCCGAAAGAGCGGCACACTGCGGGCTTCGGCGGAAGAATAGAGCTCCAGGCTGTACTTGGAATGGTGGATATTTTGCTGGTGCTGCCGCAGCTCAGCCTCCGTGAGCGGAGGAACAGTGGCCGGGTTCATTTGAAAAAAGTAACCCAGCACAATGGTGGCCTGTGAATCGTGGATGGCCCGGGCCAGCCGTCGGTCGTTATCGGAGTCGATTGTAAGGCTTTCCAGGAATGCTTCCAGATCGCGATCCGCCCGCCCGCCCTGTCGGGATTGTTTCTGTATGCGGGAGATAATTTCGGCGATCGGGCCATTGTCCGGTTCCAGAAATCCGATGTCGAAGGCGATGATTCGCGCACCGGCCTCTGACAGTTTTTCAATTAATTCCGAAAACTTGGAACGCTGCCACAACCACTTGCCCTCCCGGGCAATGCTCTTTTCGTCCACCACGGCCAGCACGATCTTTCCACCCGGTTCGATTTGCCCCCTGGATTGAAAACGCAGATCGATGGTTTTGAGTTCCATCAGGTCGAGAAACGGGACGCCGATGGCGTAGGCAGCCAGGCCGAACACGATGAGCGCAGTAAAAATGGCGACATGATGCAATCGGGCGATCTTTTTAAAAGCGGATCTCATGGCTGTATTTGCATGGGGTTCTGTTGCCCTCCGGCGGTTGCGCCGGTCGAGGCTGTTGGTCCGGTTATCAAATTATTTCAGGAAGTTCTATCTTAGTGTACGCTGTTTGATTTGTCAACGATTGCACCCACAGGCAGCGATGAGGGCATTGCGGGAATTACCGCTGTCAGGCTCACGGTTTGGATATTCGAATTACAAAAGCAATGAGGTTATCGTAATTCAAAACCTCGTTCAGCGTAATTCATTTTCTTTATTATTCCGGTATGGGAAAAAGTCAGATTTTTTTCAACGGATTTCTCCAGCCACCAGTCAACCACAATCCATAATATAGCAATAATATAAGTTAGTTATAATTTTGCTGGATCGCCGATCAGCCCTGGACCGCACCACTGTCCGGCGAAGGCCCTGAACATGGCATCTTCTTTGCTCTATTACGGTTCGGAATCGTAAAATCACAGGAGATGCCTGCATGAGATTTTTACCGCATAAAATGAAAAACCTGCTCCGCAAAAGCCTTTTCGCGGCAGGAGCATGGGCAATGGTTTTCGTGTTTGCAGCCACCGGCTCACAGGCTGCGAATGTGACCCTGGCATGGGATTCGAACGCAGAACCGGACCTGGCCGGTTATATCGTTTACTTCGGTACCGTCAGCCGCAACTATCCCACCAGTGTGGACGTCGGGAAAGTCAATTCTTACGAAGTGACCAATCTGGCGGCCGGGCAGACTTACTACTTTGCAGTGACCGCCTACGATAGCCAGGGCAACGAAAGTGCCTATTCCAACGAGATCCCGCATGCCATTCCGGCGGTGGACACCGACGGCGACGGTCTGTCCGATCCGGATGAAGTCGGTATTTACGGAACCGACCCGAACCTGGCCGACACGGACGGCGACGGACTCTCCGACGGCCAGGAGGTCACCCTGTTCGGCACCAATGCCCTATCCGTCGACACCGATGGCGACGGCCTGGATGATGCGGCTGAAATCAACAACCACGGTACCAATCCCAATCTTGCCGATTCGGACCAGGACGGTCTCTCGGATCCGGATGAGATCAACACGCACCAGACCAATCCCAATCTTGCCGACACGGATCAGGACGGTTTGTCGGACAACAATGAGATCAGCATCCACGGAACCGATCCCAACAATGCGGACACCGATCAGGATGGACTGGGCGACGGCTACGAGGTGAGCAACGGCCTGGATCCCCTGGTGGATCAAAATGCGCCGCCGGTCAACAACGATCCGATCAAACCGGTGCTGCTGCTGCCGGGCAACGGACAAAACAACGTCTCGCAGCTGCCGGTGCTGCAAACCGAGGATTTTGCCGATCCGGACAGCGACGGTCACGCGGCCACCCGCTGGCAGATCAGCTCCGACGGCAATTTCAGCAATATCGTCTACAACCTGATGACCAGCCGCTATCTCACCGCTCTTCCGGTGCCCGAGGCCCTGCTGGACATCAATACCACCTATTACTGGAGAGTCCGGTTCTTCGACACCCGCAGTGCCGCCTCCGCGTGGGCCGACCCGTTTGCTTTCACAACGGTGCCGACCTCCATGGTGGATCAGGACCAAGACGGTGTGCCGGACGACAACGAGGTCGACGCCAGTGCCGACGTGGACGGGGACGGTGTGCCGGACATCCAGCAACCAAACCTGCTGTGCGCGAACACCACCGACGGTGATAAGCAGATCGGTCTGGCCCCCGACACCAATGTAAAGAAGATAAACGTGCTCATGCCGATGAACGCCAACGCCATGGCTGACCAGCAGGGGAGGCCGACCAGCATGCCCTACGGTGTGCTCAGTTTTCGGATTGAAGTCGACCAGCCCGGCGACACCGCATATCTGACTATTCATCTTTCCGAAGCGGCGCCGGATGACTACAGGTGGTACAAATACGATCTGGCCAATGGCTGGTACGATTACACGAACAACGTGACCTTCGGTCCGGAACGCAAGAAAATAACCTTGCGGCTGACCGACGGTGGTCTGGGGGATGGCGACGGAGCCGTCAACGGTGTGATCCTCGATCCATCCGGCCTGGCGTCTGCCTCTACCGGCGGCGGGATTGAAGAAGAGATCTTCAAGGCCTGTTTCGTTTCCGCCGCAACCGCCGATCATCCGGGCCAGACGGTTACCGGTTCGGCCTTATTGCTGATTGGATTGGGACTCCTTTCCCTTGTCTGCTCGATTTTCGAACTGTGCCGTAGACGGCGAAACTGCAATTCCTGAACCAATCAGCTGTGTCAGTGAAATCGGCAGTCCGGTACCCATCGTTGGGACGGACTGCCGATTTCGTTTTGTGTCAGGAAGCACGTTTCGATGGGGGCGGTTCGCTCCCCTTCCGAAACAATGCCGGCACAGAATCGGCCGAACCCTCCGCAACCGGCAAACCGCTCACCGGATCGATCCAGACTTTGACCACGTCATCCGGGATGTCGAAATAACCCAGCGGTTTTGCGGTCAGGGCCGAACGCATGAAATCGGCCCAGATCGGCAGCGCGGCACGGGAGCCGGTTTCCAGGGTTCCAAGCGTTTCGTTCTGATCCCTGCCAACCCACACTCCGGCGACCAGCGAAGGCGAAAAGCCGATAAACAGCGCATTTGTATAGTCATCCGTGGTGCCGGTTTTTCCTGCCAGGGGTTTGGTCAGGGAGCCGGCCTTTTGGCCGGTTCCCTCCTGCACCACGGCGGTAAGCATATCGGTGATGATCGCGGCGCCGGCCCGGGACATGGCCACCCGTTTCTGCGGTTTAACCCGCCAGAGCTTTCGCCCCCTGCGATCATAGATTTCTAATATGCCGTAGGGTTTGATCCATTGTCCCTGGTTGGCGAAGACAGCGTAAGCCGCCGTTAGCTCCAGCAGGGTGGTCTCCGAGCTGCCCAGCGCCAGTGTCAGATCGGATCGCAGATTCGACGTGATGCCCAGTCTGTGCCCGAACCTGGCAATCGAAGCCGGTCCCAGCGTCTCCATCAACCGTACGGCAGGGATATTCTCTGAAACCGCCAGCGCCGTGCGCATGGTGATTTCTCCCATGTAGGTTTTTGAAAAGTTTTGCGGGCTCCAATCCTTGCCAATGCCGGTCCCCCTGAATGTGACCGGTGCGTCCAGCAATAGTTTGTTCTGGGCAAAGCCCTGCTCCACCGCATACGCATACACGATTGGTTTGAAGGCCGAACCGGGCTGCCGAAGTGCCATGGTTGCGCGATTGTAGGGACTTTCTGTAAAGTCCTTTCCAC
>JAHEIV010000194.1 GCA_024639205.1 Deltaproteobacteria bacterium
GTAGGCCGCCTCCGGTCGCACCTTGGATTCGCTGAAGCCTTCCGGCTCAGGGTAGGCATAGGAGTAAAAAGCGGCTTCGCCCAGGCCCGCGCCCGGCCAGAAGCCGGCGCTGGATACCTCATGCGAGTACGCCTCTACCATCACCCAATCGGCACAATTCGGGGCTCCGCCCGGGTGTTTCGGTGCGGTCCGCCCCGAAAAGCGGGTCACGGCCAGATCGAGCGCGCCCCAATACAGATGCACCGGGCTCACCTTGCCGATAAAGCGGGCGCGGAATTCAGTGAAAACGCGATTGATCTGCACCAGGGCCCGCCAGTATCGCCCGACTGCATCCGGATCGTAGGCTGCATGCTTTTCGTCTTCATCAAAGCGCAAAATGGGATCGGGCAGTTCGACCGGCTTCGGCCAGATGCGCGCTTCGATCTCCAGCTCGCCGAGTGTCTGCATCACCTGACGGTAGAAGGCCGCCACCGACATCGGCTGCAGGTCAAAGGAACGGCGCTCGCCTGCGGAGGTGGCTATGTGCAGCCGGTGGTCGCTGAAATCAAAATCGATTTCAAATGCGCGGGTGCCATAGGGGATCGGCGAGGTGGTCAGCCCGCGCGCGGTGACATACAACGGGACATGCCACGAGTGGTTGATCCAGGGCATCTGCGACATGCGGATCTTTCCGACGATCTGGCTCCAAAGGTGCAGCGTTTCGTAGGTGTCCTGCCACTGATCCAACTGCAGCTTCGGCCAGGGCTCATTTGGTTTCGTCATGACGGTTTTTCTCCTGTTTTATTTGCGTCCAAACGGCTGAAACCGGTAAGTTTTCGCAAGCCGCCTGCGGCCGTTCGGTCTCGATGGTGACTTCGCTGGGGCCGGACTTGCGGCTGCCGCCGGTTTCCTGCTGTTTCAGACGGTCCACAAACGGGCCCTAGTCGTCCAGTTCTTCAAAATATTCCTTCTCGGCGCCGCATTCCGGACAGCACCAATCCTCGGGCAAATCTTCAAAGGGTGTGCCCGGCGGGATGTTACGCTCGTAGTCGCCGGCTTCGGGATCGTAGGTATACTGAGTACAGGGGCTTTCGTAACGGGACATTTTTTTGTCGGCCATCGCCTACCTCCGTTGGTTCGGGTGTTGTTTGACTCAAAACGGTTCGATCATGCGTTGGTCCAAAATAAATCACAACCGGTCCTTTGTCGATGCGAAGACCGGTGATTTTCGTTTGTCGCCGCTGACGATTTGCAGTAGAATCGATCCTGCGAGCCGGCTGAATCGGCTCGTTTGCTGTAAAGGAGTTCGCCTTGAAAAACGTTCTTGCCGTCGTCGGCTCGCCGCGCAAGCTGGGCAACTGCGACATCATGGCCAAAGAGATCAGCCGCTGCATCGATCAGCCCCACCGGCTCAGATTGCTGCGTCTGCAGGAATACGACATCCGACCCTGCCGGGGTTGCTACATGTGCCTGTTTAAAAACCAGTGCGTCATCGATGACGATTTTGATTCCATCGTGCAGGCCATCGTCGATGCCGACGCGCTGATCGTAACCGTGCCCACCTATTTTCTGGGGCCCAACGCCTGCTTGAAGCGCTTTACCGATCGGGGGATCGCCCTGTACCCGCATGCAGAGAAGCTGTGGGCCAAACCGGCCGTGGCCGCAGGAATCGCCGGCATAGAAGGCAAGGAAGGCTACACCCTGCTGGGGGTGGAAAGCTTTTTGAAGATGCTCTTTGCCGACATCAAGATGCGGCGAATCGTTTACGGGGCGCTGCCGGGAGAGGTATTTTTCAATCAGCAGAACCGCGACACGGCGGCAGCGATGGCCAAAAGCCTGTTCGGCCAAGCCAAGTCCGACGCTGCACCCTGCTGTCCGGTGTGCGGTGGGCAAACCTTTCGCTTTCTGGATGACGTCCGGGTGCGGTGCATGCTGTGCAGCAATGCCGGTGAAATAAAAGTCCGAAACGGCCGCCCCGTGCCGGCGATCACCAGAAGCGAGCACGAGTTTTTTTTGTCTCTGGAGGAAGCCCTGGCGCATCGGGAGTGGCTGATGGGAATGAAATCGCGCTTCAGTGAGCACAAGCTGCAGCTCAAAGAGATCGTCCTGGACTACCGCCGGGAGGGCGAGTGGCTGAAGCCGCCGCCAAAAGACGACTGACCGGCCGTTTTCGTCTGGTGAAAAAAAGGAAAAAACACGCTCGCCGGGGGCAGGGGAGCGAGTCTTCGATTATCCGCTCGGATGCCGGGCAGGACCCATTTTCAGGTTCTATTCCCAACCCGAGTAGCGCAGCGACAGCGGTGCCGCCAGCTGTGTGAGCAAGGCAAAGTGCAAATCGGTTGCCTGGCGGATGTGAAACAGGTCGTGCGCCAGCCAGTTGGCCAGCAGCAGTTCGGCGGACATGGGCCCCATTTTCGGATGCTGGTGGGTGGCCTGCCAGTTGGGTGATGCCAGCCCCTGCAGCCAGGCGAGCGATTTTGCCCGCTCCGCAAAGAAAAGCACCAACGACTCTCCCACGTTTTTTTCGTTGTAGCGGCGTTCTTGCACCCAGCCTTCCGGGTCGATGGGCGGCCACGGCTGGTCGGGGTCTTTTAGCACAAGACCGATTCGTGTGCGGAAATCCTCTCTTTCTTCATCGCAGAGATGATTGACGACCTCCAGCAGCGACCACCGGTCGGCAGCCGGTTTCCAGCGGGCCTGTTCGTCGGTCAGGTCCCGGAAAAGATGTTTGAACACATCCGCGTTGACCTGCAGATGCGCGATGATTTGTTGGTGGTCCATGCGTATCCTCCCACGCCAAGCAGCTATTGCTCGCAAGACCCTTCCCGGAGGTACCGGCCGGCAACCCAGCCCTTGAGCCCCTTGTACTCGATGTAGCACCAACGGGGGCGCTCTTTCTTGATCTTGTTTTTTTCGGCCTCCGACAAGGTGGTGAATTCTTCGAAGGTGAGACCGCCGACACATTTGATGTTTTTCACGCACGTGCCATTCGGCGGGATTTCCCCGATTTTGGCGGATTTGCCGCTCGGCTCCTGACGGATGTTGAGCACATCGCCGGCAGCAACGCCAACCACCTTCCAGTGGTCCGGGCCGTCTGCCTCTGCCAGCGCATTCGCTGCGGTCAAGACCACCAGCCATAACACCAACCATTTGATACAGCTTTTCATTTTACCCTCGCAGCTGTTTGTTTTGCGTTTGTTTGCTATTTTTCCGATCGAGCGCCTTGCAACGGCCTTGCCTGCCGCTGACCCTTTTATAGACTTGCCGGGTCGGTAAACAAAAGGATTTTTTCACCACACCGCTCGGGCAGCCGGCGGCACTTGGGTTTTTGTTGATATAACACTTGCCCCTGGCCGGCCCGGGTCTATATTATAACAGCGGCGGCTGTGATATACACTTATAGCGCTGCCTTCCATCCGTTTACAATGCAATTCCCCAATCGATCGGATCCGATTGCAAGGATAGGGTGAAAATGATGAACAAAAAACAATTCGGTGTGCTGCTGGTAGCAGCCCTGGTGCTGATCGCCATACTGGCCGTGACGGACAACAGTTCCTTCGTGGCCGAAAATAAAAACCTTTCCAAGGCCACCTTTCTCGTCAGTTGATACGATGTGGGCGAAGAGGTCCTGGAGGGACTCAAAGGGGTGGCACTGTTCGACAGTGATTTCCGCGGTTTTCAGGAAATCCACAACGTCTGGTATGATCCGGCTGAAACCAGTGTGGAGCAGATCGAAAACGCGCTGAAAGATGCGAGCACGTATATGGGCACAGAGAAATAAAATCGAAAAGCCGGACCGCAGAGCCCAGGCGGGTCGGGCTCGCAGCCGAGCGTGTTCCCGGCCATTTTTTCGGAAAAACGTGCCGATGCCGCGCGGCCGGAGTTGGCATCGATTTCGGTTTCGGCAAACGGCCTCCGCAGGTTATTGCCTGCCGGATGTGATCGGATAATACCCGGCAGTGCGGTGCCGCACACTTGGCCGGTGAAGGTAGAACACAGCCAGGGAAAAATGAGTTGAAAAAACTGCTGCTCACAGTGATCGTTGTTGTTGCCGGCGTGCTGGTAGCTTCTTTTCTCATCTACCGGCTTTTGGCAACCGGGAGCACCAGTCCGGTTGCCTTGCTCGTATTGGCCGCTCTGATATCCGTGGCATTGCCGGTGCTCAGGGCCAATCTGTTTCCCAATGCCCGGGAGTGCGCAGTCGAATACGATTTTCACGAGAAACGACTGGAGGAACAGGTTCGCCGCCAGATCACCGAAGCTTACGGACAGGATGCGCTCGAGCAGATATTTGCGCCCACCGGCCAATTTTCCGATTCGGCCGCGCACCGTCTTGGCCAAATGCTGGAAAAAGCCCGGGCCCGCAAGGATAAAGAGCTTCGCTTTTCACTGCTACTGACGCTCTCTAGTGTATTCGAGCAAAACGGTGACCCCCGCACAAGCATTGAGCAACTGACCCGGGCCCTCGAAAGTCACCCGCATCATTTTATCGCCAACTTCCGCCTGGCCCTGCAGTATGAGCATACCGGAAATGCCGGTGAAGCCCTCGTTCATTACCAGCGGGCCCTTGGGGATCCCGGCGGGATTTCGCGGGGCATGAAAAGATTGGCGGCTGCACAAATCAAGCGACTCCGGACAGCTCAGCAGTAAACCGGCGCTTTCTTACATTACAACTTCGATAATCGCCCAACCAATGGAAGATCGCCGGCCTCATCTTCGTTTGCCCTTGCTTGGCGATCGCCTGAGCAAAACACCTGGTGAAGTTTCGGGGATATGATCGCTGTTGTGTATTTCAAATGCGCAGCGTCAAAGGGAGAACCGGGTCACCTTCAATAACCGTCTACTTCCCTGATTCACTCACGGGCATCGGGGTGTCCGGCTTACAGGTGTTTGCAGTTAGTTCCACTGCAGTGTCAGGCGATTGCCCCCGTCAATGTGCACCCGCGTACCAAACGAAGCCCCCTCCCTGTTTAGCGTATCTTTGAGCCACCGCGCATCGGCGGCAGAGGCCCGTATAATTTGAAACCGTTTGACCTGTGTCGGCGTCATCTGCAGCCCGAGCAGCGTGCCGCTGGCCGGATCCATTGTCGCAAAGTACATCAGCGACAAATCCCCTCTGAATTCTTCGTTTCCGCCAATGCCCTCGTAGTCGTTTAAAAAGTCACCGCACCCATACAAGATGAGCTTGTCACGGTAAACCTCAATGGCCCTGACGTGATGCGAGGAGTGCCCGTGAACGATATCCACGCCGGCCTCATCGATGAGCCGATGCGCAAAGTCGACCTGCGAACCGGAAATACGGTAGCCCCAGTTGCTGCCCCAGTGGACGGAGGCCACCACGATATCGCCCTTGCCCCTGACGGTCGCCACTTGCCGCCGGATGTCGACCAGGCTTTGATCGCCTAAATCACTGAGCAGATGCACCCCCGGCTTGGTCTCCGCTGCGCCCCAATCCGGTGGGATACCGCTGCTTGCCAGTCCGAAGGCAAACACCTTCACGCGCCCTTTGCCGGGCACCGTAATTTCTGCCGCAGCCCGGGCCTCGGAAAGGTTGCCACCGGCGCCGGCTGTTTTAATGTCGGCGCCGTGCAGCGATTCAACGGTTTCGGAAAGGCCCGCATAACCCCAGTCCAGCACGTGGTTGTTGGCCAGAGCACACATATCTATCCTGGCAGCGGTTAAAACCGGCATGTTTTTCGGGTGCATCCGGTAATTGATCCCTTTTGCCTTCCAGTGATCGCCGCTTGCAGTGACGCTGGTCTCTAAGTTAATGATCCGAACATCCGGCGCTGCCCGTTCCAATTCCTCCAGCGCATCGCCCCAAATGTACGAAAAATCGACCGGGGTTTCGATCGGACCGTTGGCCCGCTCTGCGATTCGGACATACCCGCGGGCACTTTTCATGTAAGGCTCGTAGATAACCGGGTTGACGGGGTGCGGCAGCACCTGATCGATCCCCCTGCCGGTCATCACGTCCCCGCACAAAAAGATCGTTATCGAACCGGAGACCTTCGCGCGATCTTTT
>JAHEIV010000195.1 GCA_024639205.1 Deltaproteobacteria bacterium
CCTCGATGGAATTTCCCGGACAGACCATCCTTTCCGGTCCGGCGGCCAGTGTCATGGGTTCGGTGGCATTTGCACCACCCGCTGCGGACACACTGGTTCTGGACATCGGCGGCACCACCACCGACATCGCGGTGATCCGCAACCGGGTCCCCCAACTTCATCCCATTGGCGCTCGGATAGGAAGCCACCGGACCTTGATCCGTTCTCTGGAAACGCGATCTATCGGAATCGGCGGTGACAGCGTTGCGAGGGTCACAGGAGGTGGCATTACAATCGGACCCGAGCGGAACGGGACCGCGATGGCTTACGGCGGTGCAGACCCAACGCCCACCGACGCTCTGTTTGTGCTGGGGAAAATTAAGGGAGGCGATCGGAGAAAATCATTGCAGGGAATCCAATCTCTGGCCGCCAGGGTAGGGGTCGATCCGGAAACCGTCGCCCGGCAGATTTTTGAGCACGCTTGCC
Organism: Deltaproteobacteria bacterium; assembly: GCA_024639205.1. GTDB lineage: Bacteria > Desulfobacterota > Desulfobacteria > Desulfobacterales > SG8-13 > SG8-13. The sequence goes on from JAHEIV010000195.1 coordinate 466, forward strand.
AGGGTATTGTTGCCGAAGCACACAGTCTGGTCGAGCGTATCAACAACCGCCCGGTATATACCGTTCAGGAAATACAGCAAGGCGACGAGATACGGCCGGCCCACCTTCTGATCATGGGGGGACCGGCATCTTACTTCGCCGAACAGATCGGGAAAATGGCCGATTTCACTCCGCAGGTGGTTCCGCGGTGGCCCGTGGCCAATGCCATCGGCGCCGCACTTGCCCGCACCACCTGTGAGGTGACCCTATTTGCCGACACCCAGATCGGAAACGCACTGGCACCGGGTGAAGGCTTTGAGCAAAAGATTGGAAAAGATTTCACGGATCACGACGCCCTCCGTACGGCCGGAGAACTGCTCAAGAAAAAAGTCCGGCAGATGGGCGCCGATGTGCCGGATCTTGAAATCGAGATACTGGAAAACCAGCAATTCAACATGGTGAGAGGGTTTCTCACCACCGGAAAAAACATCCGTGTCAGGCTGCAGGTCAAACCAGGCCTGATCCTGGATTGTGACACGATTGCCGAGCGGCTGGCCAGGTGAACCCCACGCAAATCAGAGACGACAACTAGGCCACTGGCGCGGCGGTATCCTTGGGCGAGGCTGTCCGGCCGCATTCAACGGACACGGGAACGGATAGTATGATTCATTTCTCAACCCGAAAGCCGGGAGATATTGATGCTGACGGCAAAAAATAGAACCGGTCTGGTCTTCTTTCCTGCTTTTGACTGGGCCATCAGCCCCACGCACCCGGAAAGGGAAGAACGGCTGCTTTACACCCAGGACCAGGTGCTGGAAGAAGGGCTTTTCGACATCGACGGTATCGTGGAGTTTAAACCCGATGCGGTAAATGTAAAGGACATCGAGCGAGTGCACTTCTGCGTGCCGGATGTCTGGAGCGTTTCAACCGAATCGCACTTCATCAGTGCCGGCGGGGCTAAAACCATTGGTATGGCCGTTTTGGACGGTAAGGTGGACCGGGGTTTCGCGCTGGTCCGACCTCCCGGGCACCATGCCATGCGGGTGGTGCATGGATCGCGGGGCTTTTGCAACATCAACATCGAGGCGGTCATGATCGAGTTCTTGCGAAAGGCTTACGGGATCAAACGGGTGGCGATCGTGGATACCGACTGCCATCACGGAGACGGGACCCAGGATATATACTGGAATGATCCCGACACCCTTTTTATATCCGTTCACCAGGACGGTCGGACCCTGTATCCCGGCTCAGGCTTTCTCAACGAGCAGGGTGGGCCCAATGCAGCCGGTACCACCGTGAACATTCCCCTGCCGCCGTTTACCTCCGAGGAGGGCTTTTTGTACGTGGCGGAAAATGTTATCCTGCCCATTCTGGCCGACTTCAAACCCGATCTGGTGGTCAACTCCGCCGGCCAGGACAACCACTATTCGGACCCCATCACCAACATGAACTTTTCAGCTCAGGGTTACGCCACCCTCACGAAGATGCTTCAACCCGACATTGCCGTTCTCGAAGGGGGTTATTCCATCGAAGGGGCCCTGCCGTATGTCAATGTCGGCATCATTTTGGCAATGGCAGGCATCGACTTTTCCCGGGTAACCGAACCCGATTATGACCGGGATCGAATCCGCCAGCGGACCGAAGTCACCCGGGCGATCGAAGAGACAGCCCGGTTGGTTCTCGGCAACTGGCAGCAGCGCGAACACAATCGCGAACAGTTATACAAAAAAGGCGGTGTCGAGGAGAGCACCCGCCAGATATTTTACGACACGGACGGAATTCAGGAAGTGCAGACGGAAATGAACCGGCTGTGCAGGGACTGTGCAGGGGTCTGGCAGATCGCTTCGGCCTCCGACCGGGGCCATCGGATCCTGGCGATTCACATTCCCCGCAACGCTTGCAGCAGCTGCAGCCAGCAGGGTTACGATTGGTTTGAAGCAGCCGACACAAAGGCCTTTCCCTTGGTTATTTTACAGGATCGCACCACGGATCAATGCAACCTGAAAAAGAGTCCCGCTTGAACTACCGGCAGACAAGAATTCGGAATAACCTCGAATTGCGCGCCCGCATCATCCAGTCGATTCGAGCGTTTTTCACCCAGAACGGGTACCTGGAGATAGAAACACCCAACCGGATACCGGCTCCGGCACCGGAGGCCCACATCGACGCCCAGCCCTCCGGCAGCTGGTATCTGCAACCCTCACCCGAGCTATGTATGAAGCGTCTGCTGGCTGCCGGCTATCCACGGATTTTTCAGATAAGCAAGTGCTACCGGCGCAACGAAAGGGGCCGCAAGCACCTGCCGGAACTCACCATGCTGGAATGGTATGCTGCCGGAAGCGATTACAGGGAGATGATGACCGAATGCGAATTGCTCATCCGGCATGTCGCCCGACAAGCGGGCTCCGGCAAGCGCATCGTTTACCGTGGAGACGAGATCGACCTGACAGCGCCCTGGGATCGGCTGACCGTTTCGGATGCGTTTGATCGTTATGCATCGCGCTCACTCGCTTTGGCACTTGAGCAGAATCGATTCGACGAAATTCTGGCCCTGGAGATCGAGGATCGACTCGGTCGGACACGACCACTTTTCCTCCATGATTATCCAGCCGCGTGCGGAGCGCTGGCAAGGCGAAGAATAGAGGATCAGCGGCAGGTCGAACGATTTGAGCTTTACATCGGAGGTCTGGAGCTGTGTAACGCTTTCGGAGAACTGACCGATCCGGCAGAGCAGAAGCTTCGGTTCGAGCGGGAGCAGAACTTGCGCCGCGATGCCGGTAAACCGAACTATCCGATGCCCTTCAGGTTCCTGCAGGCGTTGAAAGACGTTCCGGAGGCTTCCGGAAACGCTCTGGGCATAGACCGTTTGATGATGCTTTTTGTTGACACCGAATCCATCGACGAGGTGGTGGCATTTATTCCTGAAGAGCTGTAAAATAGATATCAAAGATTCGTCGGGTTACGCGAGAAACCGGCAGCGCAGGACATCACACGTTGCTTTGTTTCGTTTGGTCAGGTCAGGGCGGCAGCCGAGGCATCACTGCATAGCGCACGGTAACCTTGCCTTTGTCTCCGGAAGAGATTTTGAGTTTGGCTGGGTTAAAATCGAGCGAAACGGTGATCTCCGTCGATTGGGTAATCCGGTCGACCGGTATCTCCTCCGTGTATACGGTGCGGATTCCGTCCAGCAGATTCTTGCCGCCGACGAAGTTGATCTTATCGGGATCGATGGCAACAGCCGTCAGAACCAGAGCAGAATTCAGCGTTCCGACCCAGTCGGCCTGAACCGGCAGTTCTTTCTCGATCAGTACATCCATCGATACTTCGATGATGTGCGGGTTAACGTCATTGAGGGCAACGCCCGGCGGCAAGGTCAAATTGTCGCTGTTGATGGGGATGTTGTTTTTTCCGTTGACGGCCTGGCTCAGATCCACCACCACCCGCAGCTGTTCGGGCCGAATGGCACCGATCATGGAGCGTGACCCACTAAGACGAAGCTCAACAGAGGTGACGGATGTGTCCATGATCTCCAGCTGGGGGGTGCGGTTTACATACTCGACCGGCACGTCAAAGGTTCCCAGAATGTCCTGGCCACGGGTGATGCTGAACCAGATACCCGTTACGATGATCACCGAAAGAATCCCCGCCAGCGAGAATTCAAGGACTTCGTTCATGAAACCCGACCTGGCTTTCAGGCGGATCCCGGTATGGGCCCGCAGCAGCTGATCCAGGCGCTCTTTGTTTGCAACTTCGGTGATCCGGCCCTTTCGGGCAGTCGAAACGGCCCGGCTTTCCTCGGATACGATGATCACCATGGCATCGGAATTTTCAACCAGTCCCAGTGCGGCACGATGCCGTGTGCCGTAGCTGGATGGAAGGTCGTCCCTTTTGGAAAGCGGAAGGATGCAGCCCACCTCCTGAACCCGGCTGCCGCGAATCAGGGCCGCGCCGTCATGGACAGGGTTGTCGGGCCAGAATACACTCATAAGCATTTCCTTGGAAACGTTTCCCTGCCAGGAAATACCGTGCTGAACGAGCTCTTCCAGATCCTCTTTACCGGGCAGAACAATCAAGGCGCCGATCCGCCGGCGTGACATCTCGAAAGCGCTTTCCGCAATAACCTCCAAGGGCGTCGTTACCTTCTTTTGGGGGAGTTGCCAGAGGATGGCTTTGATGTTCTGAGTTTGAAGCACTGCGCGGATCTCGTTGCGAAATACCACGATGATGATCAGGGCGGCTGCCGCAACGATCCCCTGGGAGATCCAGCCGGATACGATAAACCCGGCGGACGTTGCGATGCGCTGGGCAAACCAGATGCAGGCCAGCGCAAACAACACCCGCAGCACGTTCGTACCACGGAACAAAACATAAAAGCGGAACAGAACGTAGCTGGTAATGAGGATGTCAGCCAAATCCTGCCAGCGTGCGGCTGTCTGAAACGGATTTATCGGATCCATTTTTTCTTCAATCGATTACGCTAAAACGCAGAATCTGCAACACTGCCCCCTTTTCGGTGGTCACTTCCACCTGCCAGGGACCTTTGTCGGCGTTTCGCAGCTCCACCGAACTGAATGTCGCCCAGCGGGGCGGTCGGAGGGCCAGCTTCACCGATGCCCGTTTGCTATCCCGGTGGTACCAGGTGTGATAGATGACAGTTTTTGAATTCACCACTGTAAAGTCGGTGAAGCAGTATATTCGGCCGAGAGAAATGGAAAAGGCAATGGCCGAGTTTGAGGGAATCCCGTTTTTGACAAGCTCGCAGACGGTGGCTTCCCCGAGGATCAACTGCGCTTCACCGGCGGGTTGCGATGAGATATTGCCGACCTGCGCAGCGGCAACAGCGCTAGACATCAGACAACATGTAAACGTTATGAAAAAGATAAGTGTTCGCGAGCTGTAAATCGGAGCCGGCGAACAGGTCGACTTGATCCGTGTTCGGCTGAGATGTTTCATATCAGTAATACCGATGGTTATTGTCGGGGGACGATTTTCGGATAGAAGCTTTTTTCGACAACCAATAGTATAACATATCATGCCAAAAGCCAACCGGGGAAAACGACCCGATGTACAGATGCATTGCAGCGTCCATCTGCGCCCCGAGAAGTGAATGCATTCACTGTGCGTCATGCGGTTCAGACCGAATCGAGACGGCGGCTGAACCGGCTGGAGACGAATCTACGCAGGTTCTCATCGACACGCGATTGTGGTATACTCGCACCCATGGATCACAGAGGCATACGCATCGCAGTCATGCTGCTGTTGCTGACTTTAGGGTTTGGTACCATCGGGTTTGTCACTGTGGAGGGGATGACCTGGTTCGATGCGTTTTACATGACGGTGATCACCATCAGCACCGTGGGCTTCAGCGAGATCAAGCCGCTATCGAATTTCGGGCGCTTGATAACGATCTTTATCATCAGCACGGGCATAGCAATTGGTGCTTACGCGATCGGCTCCCTGCTGAAAATGCTCATCGAAGGTGAACTGGGCAGAACATTCGGGAGAAGAAAATTGGAGAAGCACATATCGGTACTGAAAAATCATTTTGTTATCT
>JAHEIV010000196.1 GCA_024639205.1 Deltaproteobacteria bacterium
TCGATGGCAGCACATGCAGCATTTCCCGATACTTGGCCACGGTTCTTCGGGCAATGTTGATTTGATGATCTTTGAGCAATTTTGAGATTTTGTCGTCACTGAACGGTTTGCGCGGGTCCTCATTGGCGATAATCTGTTTAATCAATTCCTGCACGCTCACCGAAGCAATTGCACCACCCTGGCTCCGCTGAATCGAGCTGTTGAAGAAATATTTCAGTTCGAAAATACCCTGGGGCGTGAAAGCATATTTGTTGGTGGTTACCCGGCTGATGGTAGACTCATGCATACTGATATCCTGGGCGACGTCGCGGAGAACCATCGGTTTGAGGTGAGCAATCCCTTTCTCGAAGAATTCTCGCTGGTAGGCAAGGATGCTCTCCATCACCCGGTAAATGGTTTTCTGACGCTGATGGATACTTTTGATCAACCAGGTCGCCGAACGGATCTTTTCCTGGATGTAGCTTTCGGCATCGCTGCCGGCTCCTCCGTCGGCTCCGATCGTTTTTCGATAAAACGAGTTCACCCGCAGTTTGGGCATGCCGTCGTCATTGAGGTGGATCACGAACTCTTCGTCGATTTTATACACAAAGATGTCGGGGGTGATATATTGCGGGTTTTCGTCCGAAAACTGGCGTCCGGGTCTGGGTTCCAACCCTTTGATGATATTGACCGCGGCGATCAATTCATCCATGCTGATTTTCAAGGCCCGGCAAATGGCTTTGTAGTTCTTCCTTTCCAGGTTGCCCAGATGGTTCGTGATGATATCGGTTACCAGGGTATTGTCTATTTTCCAGTGCTTGGCCTGTATCAGCAAGCATTCCGTCAAATTGCGAGAACATATGCCGACCGGATCGAAAGTTTGCATGAGCGCCAGGACCCTTTCAACTTCCTCCAGTGATTGAGCGCTCATACCGGCAATGTCTTCCAGGGCTACATCCAGATAGCCGTCCCGGTTCAGGTTGCCGATGATTTGACTGCCGATCTGTTCTTCCGCTTCGTTCGGTGAGAGCATCAGAAGCTGCCACAGCAGATGATCATTCAAGGATTCCTTGCGGGCAATAAAAGCGTCATACTGGGGCGTCTCTCTACTTTCAGATTCGAAATTCACCCTTCCCGGTGTGTTGTACTCATCCAGGTAGTTGCGCCAGTCGATGTCTTCGCGAATCTTTTCCTCGATCCTGACTTCCCGTTCGTCGGCACGATCATCTGGCTTTGGTTCGACCGACTCGAGCAACTGGTCCTCGGAGGCGGTCTCCTGTGTTTCTTCAAGAGCAGGGTTTTCCTCCAATTCTTGTCGGATGGTGTCCAGCAGCTCCAGTCGGGATAACTGCAGCAACCGGATCGCCATTTGCAGCTGCGGCGTCATGATCAGCTGCTGGGTGAGCTTAAGCTGTTGTCGTAATTCGAGCGCCATCGTTACATTCTAAATTCGTTGCCCAGATAAATTCGCCGGGCCAGTTCACTTGCGGTGATCTCTTCGGGGCTTCCGGAGACGATCACCTTGCCCTCGTTCAAAATATACGCGCTGTCACAGGATTCAAGCGTTTCCCGCACGTTATGGTCGGAAATCAGAACACCGATACCTCGTTTTCTAAGATGCCCGATTATGTTCTTAATGTCAATCACCGCCAGTGGGTCCACACCCGCAAAAGGCTCGTCGAGGAGCATAAAAGAAGGGCTGGTTGCCAGCGAGCGGGATATTTCCAAACGTCTTTTCTCACCACCGGACAAAACGGCCGCTTTTTGATCGGCAAGCTGAGCAATGCCCAGTTCCTGGAGCAATGCCTCGGCGCGTTCCTGTTGTTCGGCCTTCGGTAAAGAAATGGTTTCCAGAATGGCCAGGATGTTTTGTTTTACCGTCAGTTTGTGGAAAATCGATGTCTCCTGGGACAGATAGCCGATCCCTCTGCGGGCGCGCAGATACATCGGGTAATCGGTTATTTCTTCCCCATCCAGAAACACCTGCCCGGAATCCGGCTGCAGCATTCCCACAGTCATGTAAAAGGTGGTCGTTTTACCGGCTCCATTGGGTCCCAGCAACCCGACCACGCTGCGACTGTCGACACTCAGGGTCACCGAATCGACCACCTTCCTGCCGCCGTAGGCTTTCACCAGGTTTTTCAGAGACAGTACCGGCATGGCATGCTCATTTTATGACTTGGATTCGTTACGTCGCCAACCACGACAGATGCAAGCGATACACCTTGCTCGTTTGCCGTGATGCGACTTTTTGTGTATAAAAACTATAAATATAACAGATTTGCATCGGTTATCCAACTGATCAGTTCAAGGGGATTTATTTTTTGTGGACGGCTCGAACACCGCTTTGACCCGGTTTTCGTCGCTACCCAATACCGTCAGCTGTTCGCCTTCCAGGTGCAGCACGATCTTTGATCCGGTGATCGAATTGCTCCCGCTGATCACCCGGGTGCCGGCACCAAGGAGTTCGATCGTTTGCGCCGCACGACTGTAAATCGCCTTTGGCGTGCGAGCGGACAGTTCCGCTGACCGGATTTGTACGTTCCCTTCCGCTATGATTCTTTCGACCGCCGACTGGCCCGGCAGCGCGGCAGTTTTTTTCTTGCTGGTGGAGGCCTTTTCACCGTAGTACACGGTCAGACGATCGGCTTCGATGGTGCTGTCGCCGCGAACCACTTTCACACGGCCGCTAAATGTGGCCGTTCTGGCAGTCCGGTCTGAAACCAGGCGATCGGCCGTGACGGTAATCTGCTGCTGCGGCGGGGAATCATCGCCCGCAGCGCCACGGGCCGATTCCGGCAGAGCAGTTCCCGCGATAGACACAGCGGCAGCCAGCATCACCACCACGAACTGTTTATAGGGAAAAATCCCCAATGAATGCCCCGCTAACGTTGCCCTCAAAGATGGCCCGGTTCGTGTTCAGGTCGATTTGCATCCGTTCGGCGGTCAATCGGTAGGCATCTCCGGTGATTTCAACCGGCGAAAGGCTGGTCAGAATTCGCTGCTCATGCCGGTACCGCAGGTCCTGGGTCCGTAACCGTGCCTCGCTGCTTTTTACCACCACATTGCCGCTGATCTCGACATCTTTGGATTCCGTCAGCATTACGCCGCTGTCGGCCGTCAGCTGCAGATCCTGTTGATTTTCAAGGTAAAACGTCATCGACAGTTCGGTGAGAATCACGCGTTTTTCCGCATTCAGATAACGGGCCGATGTCGCATCCAGGCTCCATTCTTTGCGGCCGTCCCGGGTGGCCGTCTGGTGGATGTCTGCAATGGTGAGATCGGCACCGGCAGGTATCGAAGAAACCAGGTCGCGGGCCTGATCGGGAAGGCGACGATAATACAGGAACACCGTCACAATCGTAGCGCAGCAAATACAGATCACCGCAACAATGAAGATTCTTATTTTGTTGGTTCGTTTTGCCAAGGTGGTCAGGATAGCGGAGCGGACAGTTCCACTCCGATGTAAAGATGATCGGGCCCGGTGGGTTGAATGTCGACTGATTGGATCGGGCACCACCATCTGCATGCGGTTAGATCGATACGCTGCAGTGGTGCTAATGTTAGCCCGCAGCCGCTGAAAAGTCAAGAAACGAAAAAGTTTGCCTTGATTAAGCCTTTCTTTGTTGTTATTAAAATTTCCCGTCACGGCCGCGGTTATAAACCGACCGGTGGTGCCGCTGACAAAGGCAAACTGAAGCCCCGTGCGCACCGCTGTGTTCGTGTTTTACGCGGCCCGGGTGGTCATCTCCGGATGCCTGCAGCCAAGGAACATGCATGAAAGAATGTAAAATCAACAAAACCTATCAGCAGATCAACGAAAAAATCAGATCCGGGCACGCGGTGGTGATGACCGCCGAGGAGATCATCGATGTCGTCCGCAAGCAGGGCCCGGTGGAAGCGGCCCGACGGGTCGACGTGGTCACCACCGGCACATTTGCACCGATGTGTTCATCTGGAGCGATTGTCAACTTCGGACATTCGGTACCGGCCGTCAAGGCCTCGAAGGTGTGGTTGAACAACGTGCCGGCTTACGGAGGCCTGGCTGCCGTCGACTGCTATATCGGGGCCACCGAACCATGTGAGGATGACCCCCTTAACAAGGTCTACCCAGGAGAATTCAACTACGGCGGCGGCCACGTGATTCAGGACCTGGTGGCCGGAAAGACCGTCCATCTGAAAGCGACTGCATACGGCACCGATTGCTATCCTGCCCATGAGGTGGAAAAGGAAATCACGCTGCGCAAGTTGCCCCAGGCGACCCTGTGCAATCCGCGCAATGCCTATCAGAACTATAACTGCGCGATCAATCTGTCCAACAAAACGATCTATACTTACATGGGTGCGCTCAAGCCGAATTCAGGCAATGCCAATTATTGTTCGGCCGGGCAGTTGAGCCCGCTTTTCAACGATCCTTACTACATGACCATCGGGCTGGGAACGCGCATCTTTTTAGGTGGGGGAGAAGGCTATGTCGTCTGGCACGGCACCCAGCATAAACCCTCCGCCCGGCGATCCCGCAAGGGGGTTCCGTTTACACCGGCTGGCACGCTGTGGGTAATGGGAGACCTGAAAAAAATGAGCCCTCGATGGCTTATGGGGATGAGCATTCAGGGATACGGTTGTTCACTGGCTGTGGGACTGGGGGTGCCCATCCCGGTGCTGAACGAAACGATCGCCAAATTCACGGCGATATCCGATGAAGACCTTTTTACCCAGATCGTAGACTATTCCCATGATTACCCCAACGGTATCGCCAAAAGTTATGGCCGGGTGAGCTATGCCGATCTAAAGAGCGGCTCGATCCGGCTCAATGGCAAAGAGGTGCCGACGGTGCCGCTTTCAAGTGTCGTCAGAGCCCGGGAAATAGCGGAGATATTGAAACAAAAAATATCACAGGGTAAGTTCTTGCTCGGGGAACCACAGTTCACCCTGCCGCGCTGATTTTGCTCGCTCCCGACCAAAGAATCCGGCGCGGCCGCAAAACTGCGGAAGCATGGAAACAATAAGAACGGATCGGTTCATCAACGATTGACGACCGAACCGGCTTCGATCAAAAACCGGGCCGCACGACACGTTCCGGCCCCCACACATCATGATGACGGATCAAATCCGGACATTTGTTGCGTGTGAACTTCCTCGTGAGATCCGGTCCGCGATCGGGCAAATCCAAGAGAACCTGAAGCGCTATCGATTGCGGCTCAAATGGGTTCGGCCGGAGAACCTTCATTTGACACTCAAATTTCTGGGTGATGTATCAGTCGAGCGGATCGAAGCGATTGCAGACGCCATCGAAGATGCTGCCCGCGATATGGCGCCGCTGTCCCTTTCGGCAAAGGGGGTGGGAGTGTTCCCCGGTATTCGACGCGCCCGGGTCATATGGGTGGGAATCGGTGGTCAGCCCCTGCAACTGGGACAGCTTCAGGCGGCGGTTGCAGATGCCCTTGACGAGGTCGGATTTCCCAAGGAGAAGCGACCGTACAAGGGGCATTTGACCATCGGGAGAATCAAGGCGGCCATCGACTCACGGCAGCTGGCCGAAGCGCTGACAGCCACCTGCGATTTCGAGTCGGATTCGTTCAGCGTCGACGAAGTGGTTCTTTTCCGCAGCCAACTTAGACCCGAAGGCCCGACTTATACCCGGCTCAGGACGGTAAAGCTCAATCCACATTGAACTTCCGGCCCCTGCCGACAGGACAGGAAGATTCAACTGCTCTATATGCGAGAGGAGGAGATGATGGGCATTTCACCCGACAGACAAAAAGCGGTTGAGACCGCCATGACCCAGATTGAACGGCAGTTCGGCAAGGGTGCCATAATGAAACTTGGCGACAGCCCGGTGGCAAGCGTTGCGATCATCCCGACCGGATCACTGGCCCTGGATGTTGCCCTCGGCGTGGGGGGGCTGCCAAGGGGACGTGTTATCGAAATTTTCGGGCCGGAGGCATCCGGCAAAACCACCCTGGCGCTTCACGTAGTGGCCGAGGCCCAGAGGCTGGGCGGAATT
>JAHEIV010000197.1 GCA_024639205.1 Deltaproteobacteria bacterium
GACAGCAACGAATCGAACCTTTCCACACCGACCCCGGCTTCATCTGATTTCTTTCTCCTGCCGACCCACCGTTACAGCGGGGTGGAAAGACAGTTGCTGTGATTGGATCCGGTCCGGTCGGCCTGGCTTGTGCCCAGCAGTTGAACCGTGTCAATTTCCCTAAGATCGCGCTGAGGGCCTGAGGGCAAAGCTCTCCGGATCGAATTGAAAAAAAGGAGTCAAGCGATGAATGACCGGCTTCACTGTTGCCGGAACGCATGTTTTTGCCGGTGCTCACTGGATCTTTCGGGCGGTATGACTGCTGAAAACCGAGGTTGCAGCCAGCTTTCAGTTGAGCCGGTATGCCCGTTTGTGGATCGATGACAACCGGTCGGCGCTACGGTTTCTCCCGAAGTGCCTGAGCGGTTTCTGCTTCGCAGACGTCGAACATGCGACCGCATCCTGGTGCAAACCACCTCGCAAGCATTCGCTTTGCGGGACCGGCGACGCTTCAGTATTGCCTTACATTCCGGTCACTTGAGATTTTCACTTTCGCTTTTTGCCTTGGATGTCGCAGGATCTTTTCCAGCTGTACCGGTGGGTTGCAAGTGGACGTGTCGCCGATCGGTCAAATCATGGTATGGCGTTGGGCAATTGGTTGCGGTGTGGTGTCGAGAACAGGGTCAAGCCCGAGGGTCCCGCCTAAGATGACCCTACCCCGCAAATCGGACTCGACCCTGTCGCAGCGTGGTTTCCGTTTCAATTATGTGCGGAAACCGAATTCATATGAGCGATCGGCATATTCGATCGATTTTAATCGAATATGCTACATTGTGGCAGTTTTGTCAACCGGAGGATTTATTGACTGAAGTTTTCGACATACCAGAGGGTTGCACCGATGGGAGCGTAGGAAAGAAATACGATGTTGAGTACGGGTATCAGAAATACGAGACCGAAGCCAAGATGGAATCCAATGTTTCGAGACAAAAATCCGATCCTTTTGGAAAAAGGTTCCAGGCGTCTGGCCGGCACCAGATCGGTGTTGTCCCAGGCCAAAAAGACAATGGCTGCCGCCGATGAGAGAACCGTCACGATCGGGCCCAGAGGTGTCGTCCACCCAATCACCATGATCGCCAGCGTCAGAAGCACCGGCAGGGTGTTGCGCGGGATTTCCTGGCGGACCAGGTAGAAAAATTGTTTCAACAGCGGACCCGGTTGGGAGGCTTGTACCGAGGTGGCGATCATCTTTTCGGTGATTCGTGACATGGCATCCATGATGATTACACTAAAAAGGATCTGGGAAATTAGAAAAGAAACGATGGTCGACACCCCCACCAGCAAAAGGGCTACCAACCAGGAGACGACATGCCACATCCAGATCACCCATACACTTTGCGGTTTGGCCCAAATCAGCCCCACGACCTCCTGATGGTAAATTAGCGCTATACCGGCGGAAGCGAGGGTGAACAGGATAATGACCGCAAAACGGAGCAGACCGAGTGCCAGCAGTCGGGGGGACCGCAGGGCCAACCGAAGTCCTCGGAATTGATAGGAAATTCCATTGATAAAAGCCATGGTGATTGAACTTTTACCACATGGATGGTATGCTGTAAACACCACGGAAACGGAGAGGTCGGTATGAAAGTTCGAATAGATTATGATCTGTGCATGGGTGACAGGAACTGCAACAAAGTCTGCCCAGAGGTTTTTGAATATGATCAGGACCAGTTTCTATCCCGGGTACTTGTCGATGCGGTCCCCGATCACCTGGAAGACAGGGTCCGACAAGCTGCCCGGGAATGTGCCCCCGGGGCGATCATCATCGAAGAGCAGGAAAAGCCGGTTGCCAAGTGAATTTTTCGCCGCGATGCGACGGTGTGGATGTGAATATTGCGGTTCGATTTGGGTTAACAGCGTGTAGTCTTATCCGCTGACATCCCGGGGGAATGGAACCACAACAGATGGACTGCTTCCCATGAACACCGAAAGCGTAAAAACCCTGGCTGAAGCAATAAACGAATATTTTAGCCAGTATGAACTTGAAGAGCTTTGCGGCCAGTTCGAGATACAGCTCGTATATTCGGGAACCAAGCCGGATCACCTGAAATTGGCCAAGAACCTGATGTCGGATCTCGACTCGGGAAAAAACCGGCGGTTTCTCAAAGCGCTGTTGGATGATCTGCTGGCAAGGTGCCGGCAGACCATCGAGAATCTGCCGATGAGTGACAATCTTTATCATCAGCAGATGATTCCGCAGCTGCAGAAGTTCAAGAATTTTCTCGTGCAGCGGAAGCCTTCAGCCAGAATTGCCGGCCGGCAGACCCAAGTCAAGCTTGGCAATGTGCGATCCAGCCTGGAGTCATTTTTCGCAAGCGCCCGAACCGAGGTGATCGTTGTTGATACAGAGTTGGGAAGCCCGGTTCTCGAATTTATGGTCAAGGTCAAAAATCCGATACGCCTGCTTACCTGCCAGTCACTTGAAGACTTCGAACGTGATTTTATCAAATCGTTGAAACTGTTTCGTCAGAAAGGTCATAGCGCAGAAATCCGGCGTCACGTCGACATTCATGACCGGCTGATCCTGTTCAACAAACGCTGTTGGTTGGCAGGTATGTCCCTCACGATTGCCGCCGAAGGAGATTTCGAACTGATTGAGATCATCGATTACAAAGCGGGCATCGTCCGAAAAGTTCAGGATCGGTGGAACGAAGCCGAGGCGGTCATCATCGGATAGACTCCCGATGGGTCGTGGCAGGACTGCCAAAACGTGCAGTTTTGCCGGATTACCGGGCGGATCGATGCAAGAACAGCCACTCGCCGGCACTGCCGCCTACCTGCAGCCGTTGCAGCCACACTTTTTCTATTTTCCGCCCGGATGTTGCGGCAGAGGCACAACACCGGCCCTAACCAATGGTTCCGATCCCGCTACGGAAGTCACACGGGGCTGCTATTCGGATCCGGTTTTGCTGTCGATCCGCTTCAGTCGCTTCAGACGAGTGTTGAACTCCGGTCGCGACAACTGTTTCCACGGGCTGGCAGGGTAAAAGCGGAGTGTCGATTTTACATTCGGCGAGAATACTTTCCCGGCCTGAATATCCGGCATTTCGAGAAGGTAAGTAAATTCTCCGCCCAAATCGAGCAGTATATCCATGGTGTCGGAGTCTTCCAGCAGTTCGACAACCAGAATGTTGCGAACCCGGCCGATACCCAGCAGGTGCTTCCGACCCTTCCGACCGGTGGTGATATGGATGCCGGGATTCTCTACCGTCACGGCTCTGTCGGCGGCTGTCACCAGGTAAGCCTGTTCAGCCCGGTACTTGCCCTCTTTGAAAGGGATCCATTCCGGCATCTTTTGTTGTGACACGTCGTTCTCCACCCGAGAGCTTGTCGGGCCAGTGGCTGCCCCGATCATTTCAGAAAGTGGCGCAGTCGAGCTGACAAACAGTTATGAATTATACGGGTCCGGGGTTCTATTCTATCCCGGTCTATCCCGGCGGACATTTGATGAAATCGATTGCTCGGAAACACTTTCTTTGGCCCGCAGCGACTCTGCTTGCATTCGCGGCGGCATACCTGCTGACCGCCGGTAGCATTGAGAGGTTGATTCGCACCGCTGATCCCAGCGAACCGGCAGCCGTTCCCATCGTGCGCGGAAAGAGCCAGGTTGCCGGTCAGCCACAGGCTGCCGACACCATCGGCAAGGAGAAGGGACCGGGGAAGCCGGCTGCCGGCGTTACCCGGGCCTTTTTCAAACCGTCCAGATCGAAGACGGCGGAAGCGGTCGGCCTGGAGATCACTGCAGTCGAGCAGAACGGTGAACTGGTGATCAACGGGTTGTTGCACGATGGTTCGGGCTGCAACCGTTTACAGATAGACCTCGAATTGGAAACCGAAGACGGACGCAAGATTTTTCACACCCTCATCCTCGGCGACGTCGGCCGGATTGGTGAAAAACCGATTCGGTCCAAACGACGGCTTCCACCCTCCGATCACAGATTGGCGGTTGCCTGGAGAGCACACGTCACAGCGCTCCGTTGCCTTGACCCGTAAACCGATTTCACGATCTCATTTCTCTGATCATTACGCGATCGGGCGAGCATCGCTGCTATTGAGGCGTTTTCGGCATTCGGGTCCCGCACACAGCTTTTTGATCAGGTATTCGATCATCGTCTGGTGGACTTCTGCCTTCAGTTTCGGATCAGAAATCCCCAGCAGCCAGGATCTTCGGCGTTCAATAAGAATCCAGATTAAAATTCCTGCCGCCATTCCACCGACAAAGATGATCTGCAGGGCCATCTCTATCGTAATCAGGCCTGCCAGTGAAATGACCAGCACGACCAAAACCGACGACCACATGTTCACGGCAATACAGCGCGAGATGTGATCTTGCTGCCGGATGGTCCAGAGGAAAAATCGCGTCGAGATCGGGCAAGGGTTGTCCGGTTGGAGGTCATTTCCGGCCATCTCTCCCGTCCTTTCCAACAGGCGGCAAGGGTGCAATCCTGCCCAGCTATGGTTTTCTTGCAACCTGTGTTTGAGAGATTCGTCACGATCGATGAATCAACCGTAACCACCGGCCCCTGCGGTGTCAAATGCAATGCCTTCGGTGACGATACGTTCATGGAACCAACACGAGACTGAACCAGGGGAAATAGGTGATCAACGCCAGGGCAATCAGCAATATCAATATGTAGGGTATCGAAGCCGTATAAAGTTGCAGCACCGGTCGGGAAAACCGTATGCTGGCGATGAACAGGTTGATTCCCAACGGCGGCAGGGAGGCGCCGATCTCAAGGTTGGTCAAAAATATGACTCCCAGATGAATCGGATGAATGCCGAACGCATCGGCCATTGGGGTCAGAAGCGGTACAACCACCACCAGGGCGGAAAAAATACCCATGGTGCAACCGGCGGCCAGAAGGAAAAAATTCAGCACGAGCAAAAACAGATAGCGGTTTTCAATGTGCTGCTGGAAAAAATCGAGCAGCCGCATGGGAATCATCTCATCGATGAGGTAGTTGGTCAGGCTCATCGCGGCCCCGAAGATGATAAAAATGGTCCCAACCAGTACCAT
Organism: Deltaproteobacteria bacterium; assembly: GCA_024639205.1. Taxonomy (GTDB): domain Bacteria; phylum Desulfobacterota; class Desulfobacteria; order Desulfobacterales; family SG8-13; genus SG8-13. The sequence goes on from JAHEIV010000197.1 coordinate 5,054, forward strand.
GCTTTTTTTCATAATTTCCGGGACTCGGCTCCAGGAAATATCACCGTAAATCATGGTTTCGACGCCAAGAACGTACACCGCCGTGATGGCCGCGGCCTCGCTAACGGCAAAATAACCGCTGTAGATGCCGCCCAAAACGATAAAAGGCAGGGGCAGTTCCCAGATCCCTTCGCGAACGGCACTCAGTATTTCTGCGGCCTGAAACGGTTTTCGGGGAACTTGTGCGCCGATGGCCCGGTACACACAGTATGCAGAGAGCATCACCACGAGCATTATGCCCGGGACAATGCCGGCGATAAAGAGCTGGTCGATGCGCACACCGCTGACGATGGCATAGATGATCAGGGGCAGACTGGGTGGAAACAGCAGACCCAGTGTGCCGGAGGTGGTGAGCAGACCCAGAGAGAACGGTTGCGGGTAGTTTCCCTTTAGCATAGCCGGCAGAAGAAGTCCGCCCAGCGCGATGATGGTCAGACCGGTTGCCCCGGTCAATGCGGTGAACACGGCGCAGGTAAGCAGTGCAATGATGGAAAGGCCGCCGGGAAGCCAACCCATCAGGGCATTGGACAGCCGGATCAGTCGACGGGGAGCGCCGCTTTCCGAAAGACAGTACCCGGCGAAGGTGAACAAGGGGATGGCCACCAGAATGGGTGTCGTCGCCATGCGGTGCATTTCGATGATGATGGCCGACAGGTCGATTCCGCTGCCGGCATACAGCAGCGCTGTCAAGGAGGCGATTACAACAAAGATCGGCGCACCTAGCAGCATCAGCAAAAATGTGAGCACGATCAGTACCAGACTCATGGTTCACCGTGGTCCGAGTCCGCAGCGGAGGCTTTGCCGATTAAAA
>JAHEIV010000198.1 GCA_024639205.1 Deltaproteobacteria bacterium
CAGTTGCTTGATGTGCGCAGCCGTGTCGATGCTGCGGCGGCCCGGTTCCACGACGACGATCAGCTTGTCCACCGCCTTGGCCGTGGCCCTGCCGAGGTGTTCGATGCCCGCTTCCATGTCCAGCACCACGACCTCGTCGCGCTGCAGAACGATGTGTCGGACCAGGGCCTTGAGCAGGCTGCTTTCCGGGCAAATGCATCCGGCGCCGCCTTTCTGCACCCCGCCCAGTCGCATCAGCTTGATGTTTTCAAGCCGCGCCGACAGGGTTTCCGGCAGGTCGTCCACCTTGGGATTCAGGGAAAAATAACCGCCGATGGCACCGGGCGTGGCGCCGGTTCTTTCAATAACCAGGTCTTTCATCTCCGAGATCGGCACGATCTGTTCGGCATTCGCCACTCCGAGCGCCGAGCCCAGGTTGGCGTCCGGATCCGCGTCGATGGCCAGCACGTGTTTGCCGTTTTCGTTCAGGGTTCGAATCAGAAGCGCGGAAAAAGTCGTTTTTCCCACTCCGCCTTTTCCGCTCACTGCCAGTTTCATAGCCGCATCCTCTCTGCTGCAGATTCTGTTCGCATGGGTTGATCGGCATTGAATATAAGACGAAATCAGAAAGATGCAAACAAGGGCAAGATCGGCTGTGCCGGTTGGGCCCGGCGGGCCGGTGGGGTCAGTTGATTTGATTTTGTCGGTCTGGCCGATAAAGCCGGTCGAGTCCACTCGCCGGGTTTATCCGCCCCTCCGAGACCAAAGACCGTTTCCGCGCTGTTCTGTGGCAGCTGTTTACTGCTGAATCGGTGTCAGGTACCCCGCCCCGGAGCTCATGTAGAGCTGTACGCCCAGGTCGTCGAAGTAGGCCCGAATGCCGCCGTGACCCAGGGCGAAAAGGCCCAGCTCGGGCCGGTTGTAGGGAAAGTAGGTGTCCGGCGGCGAAAACAGATCGGGATCGTCGCTGGATATGATGGTGTACCGGCCGTTTTCATCCTTGAGCCGCTGCAGGCCCGCAACCGAATAGTTGATGTCGATGTCCCATTCCAGCAGGGTGAAGTAGTCGTTGCCCGCGGTGGTGAGCTCGCTTTCGTCGGCCGGCCAGTGCAGGGTGCCGCGGGGATTGGCCAGGCGCTCGTCATCGTAGCCGTCATCGTAAGGACCCCCAGTGTCGATCGATGCAGCCGGGTTGTAATACGCCTTGATTAAATTGGTGCGCTCCTTGTAGCTGACCACCGTGGCCAGATCGTTGCCTTTGCCGATGACGTCGATGGAACCGCCGGTAAAAAGCGTGGTGGATGTGCGGTTGAGCCAGATCATGCCGGCAGCATCACCGCCGGCCCAGCTGCCGGAGTCGAGCAGCGGGTCGTAAATCACCCTGCCGGAGGCGCCCCCGGACTGGGTGACGATGTCTCCAGCCTGGATCTCGGTGATCCCGCCGCTGGTAAAGTCGATCACGGCCGCTTCGATCACCCGCACCATCAAGGTGGCGTTGTCGTTCGGGAAATCCGCAGTCTTGTTGAATTCCTTGGTGGTTATGCGAACATCGTCGATCCACCAGCCGTTGCGGATGTCAGCCGGATCGTTGTCGCGGTCGAACAGAAACCGGATCCGCACATCGGTGTTGCCGACCCCGGTGTAGCTGCTGATATCGTAGGTGTTTTTCACCCAACCGTTGATGTCTCCGGGCAGATCTTGGCTGTTGGACGTGTAGCTGTCGAGCTGGATCCAGGGTCCGGCCGTGCCGTTGACGGAGATCTCGACAATTCCGAAGTCGTCGCCGGAGTGGATCCGGTACCAGGTCCAGAAGGTCAATATTGCTGACTCCATTGGAATGCTGGAACCGGGAGGAAACTCGGAAAGATCAATCTGTGGCGATGTCAGGGTGATGTTCTCCCCGTCGATGTAGGAACCGGCAAAGCCGCCGTAGGAGCCCGAAGGACTGGTGGTCCAGGCGCTCTGGCCGCTGTTGGCCCGGTTGGTGGCCAGGGTCCACTCGGCGCCGTCGCCGGCCAGGTTGGTGCTCCAGCCGACATTGCCGGACTCCCCGTCGTCGGCAAAGATAATGCTGCCGGGCAGCACGCCGTAGGCCAGCCAGTCACGAGAGGTGCCGTTGTTGGTTTGCTGCCAGAGGGCGACGATCGGCACCTGGTCCACCGGCATCAGGTCGTTTTCGATGCTGTCCGGTGTAGGAGATATATTGCTGGAGCCGCGCATGAAGCCGATACCGTAAGTGTTCAGGCTGTCATCCAGCCGAAAGGCGATGCCGGCCGAAAAATACTTGGGATAGCCGTCCGGGGCGCTGCCTTGCTCGTCGCCGTCTCCCCAGGTGCCGGCGGTGATCGGCTCGTCGATGCCGATCTTGGCCTGGGCGTCGTAGCTCAAAAAATAGAGACCAAACCGATGAGCCGAGGCGAAGTTGACGTTGAGCGTGGTGCTGTTGGTGGAGATCAGGGCCGCTTTGGGAGAAAGCGGGTTGGAAGTGGAAAGGCCGGTCACCTTCAGGGCGCTGTCACCGCCGACGTCACCGGCGGCAAAGGAGCCATAGGTGGCGGCGTCCATGTTCTGGTCGTCGTCGAAGGGATCGTAGTACTCCACCCGGATCGGATCTTCGGGGTTGGCCGGCAGCGGTGTGTTGTAAACGATTTCGCGGGTGGCTGCCAGGTCCCCCAGGCCGACGGTGCCGGTGGAGCGCACCTGCACAAAGGGCTCTGCAACCACTTGGGTGGCGGGCGTTACCGGCACGCTGAAGTTGTTGTCCGGGTCGTTGGCGTCGGTGATGTCGGTCAAAACGTTGCCGTTTCGTTTTTTATAGGTGTAGGTCACGCCGTTGATGTCGAACTTGCCGCTGATTTCCGGGAAAAAGAACCCGTAGGCCAGGGGCAGGTTGCTGTTTTTGGTCATCGTGGTGGAGGTGGAAGGCATCCCCACCGGCTTGACCACGGCGTCGTCATAAACTGCTTCTACAAGACCCGGGCTGAGACTGGTGAAAACCCCGGTGGCCTGGTTGTAGCTGAAATACGAGTAGACGGTGTCGTTGATCTTCAACTTGGCGGTGCTGCCCAGCGTCGGCATGGTGAAACTGACCGGCTTTGCACCGGAGAACTTGGTCTGCAGGATGGTGGTGTTGAGGATGTGATCGCCGTTTAAGGTCAGGTAATAGGGGTAGAATTCTAGCAGGAACTGGCCGTCCCCCCCGCTGATGGTATAGGTTTGGCTGTGCATCGACTCCAGGGCCACATTTTTTTCATCTACGGCGCCGTAGCGCCCGTTTCCGTCCAGTGTGTTCAGGTACTGGCTGGCCGCGTACCGGAACCCGGATTCGGCCACGTAGTAGGCCCGGGAGGTGTTGTTGGAGGCCACCTGGTTGGTGGTCGAAGAGGTGGTCATAGAGACCATTCCGGCTGCCAGCGTGGCAAATATCAGCATGGTGACCACCAGCCCCACCAGCACGTTGCCGCCCTCGCCCTGCAAGCCGGTAGTCAGCGGTTCGGGGCATTTGCGGCACCGGCTGGCGAAACAACTCGCCGCCGCGGCGATCACCAGAAACAGGATCGCCCACCGGCGGTTGCCGCCGTTTGACATGCAGCCCTCAAGGCCACCCGGGTGGCCGTAGCCGGCGGCACTGGTTACAAAACATCCATATTCGCGCATGGTCTGCGGCTCGGCGGTGTCGGGGGGCACCCCGCCGAAATTGTTGGTGTTGCGGGGGTTTATGGTGGTGCTGAAGGTCACCGCAGAGGCAGAGCCTTCCCTGCGCTGCAGGTCCAGGCCGACGGTAATGGCGGAAAGCAGATCGATGTCTTCGCCGAAGTTCCATGGCTGGGCACCCTTGAAGTAGCTGATGGTAAGGGACGCTACCTGATCTGAGAGGATGTCGCCGGGGCTGCCCGACAGGTCTGTGGCAGCTGCACTCAACCGATACAATCGCAAATTTCCGCCGGCTTTGGCCACCGCCAGCCGGCCGATCGGGTTGTCGAAAATGACGTGCGGATCGGTGGTGTTGACCGCTGCGATATTGGTAAGCTCCATCAACTCCCGGTGCACGCGGTTCATGGCCACCTGGGCCTTCTGGGCCAGGTGGGCGTTTTCCTTGCTCTGCAGGTAACCGCGGGTGGCGGTGACGATGCCCATTCCGGCGATAGCCGCCATGACTCCGACGATCATCAGCGACGCCACCACTTCTATCAGCGTGAAGCCTTTTTCTGTGTTCATATCGGCCTCTGTAACGATTGCTCGATCATTAGGGTTTTGGGTTGCGCGATTCAGCGTTGCTGCTCCTGAAACCGCAAAAACCGATTCGGTATATTATTTCGTAAACAGCGCGGTGACCGCCCGGTTGTTGTGGGTCACCGTTATTTTCAATACCCTGGGATCCGGTGACGGATCTACCTCTTCGTTGCCGGTTCCGGCGTTGAAGCGGATCCAGGAGGTTGCAATGCTGTAGTCGCCGAAATATGGATCGCTGGTGATGATGTTGCCGTTGATCACATTGGTTCGAAAGTCCTGCAACGGCGTCGGCGACAGCAGCAGCTGCCGCTTGTAGTCGGTATTCATCTTTTCGATGATCTCGTTTACCCCCAGGTTGTGCTGGGCCATAAAGACCGGCTCATAGCTCTTTTGCACGTTGGTTCCCATAAATTCCATCAGGATGGCACCCAGGATCGAAGCGACGATCAGGGTGACGACCACCTCCAGGATGGTGAATCCGGCATTTTTTCCGATAAACGCTGCGGGTTTTTTCATGGGATGAATCCTGTATTTTTGGTGATGGTAATGGCCTCTGCCACACTGCTTTTCAGCAGGGTGATCGTCTGGTCTGCTCCCAGATCGCCCAGAGACGTGCCGGTGGCGGCCGGCTGACCGGTCTCATCGGTGTAGTAAGGCACCCCCCGGGAATCGAAACTGTAGGTTCCGACGCTCACGGTGATGCCCTTGGGAGCCAGGTTGACCGTAGCGCTTTCTTCACCCGGCAGCTGGACCGTTGTCACGGTGGGATTCTGGAACCGGAACAGCCAGTATTGGTCCCCGGCCGAGTTGGTGCGGATGCCCCAGGGGATGTTCGAATTCAGCGCCCGCGACTGGGCGTGACGCAGATGGGTTTTGAGTACCTCGGTCTGAACGCTCAGCTCCGTGCCGGGGTCCAACCCGCGGCCGATTGCAAAGGCGGTGATGATGCTCATCACGATCAGCACCACGATAATCTCGAAGATGGTAAAGCCCGATTCTTTGTGGATCCACATGGTGCGGTATTCTCCTTAGGATCTGGCAACAGTTTGCATGTCTTGCATATATTGCAATCGTGTCAGCCGGCAAACACCCGACGGCGGTAGCGCTGCAGCGAGGCCGCCAGAAAAACTCCCAGCAGCACCGGTGCGGCGGTAAAACACAGCAAACCGAATGGACGGTAAGTGCTGACGTTCATCAGAGCAATCCACATTCCATTGAAAATGGAAAACCCGATGTAAGCGATCGTGCCGATTCGTGCCAGGCGCATGGCGATCCCGCCATCCAGCAGCAGCACTAGCCCGATGGTGCCCAGCACCCCGGCGGTGCACATGGCAACCTGCGGTTGCATTCGGAGCCAGGCAGCCATGGCCGGTAGCGGTTCGATGGTTTGCAGACCGAAAAAGAAAATCACCCCCAGCAGGAAGTAAAAAAAACCGGCCAGCAAAAAACAAAGCGCGATGTCCGAGACGCTGGGCGTTTCGGTGAGATACCGCATCAGCGATGCCGAGCGCTCTCGCAACCGCTGCACGGTTGCGGCCGCTTCGGCCGTCTCGGACTGCACCTCTGAAATGCCGGCCATCACGCGCAGGGTAAAATCCGGCTGCGGCTCGGCAGTCTCCTCGGCACGCAATTGTTTGATGACCGGCAGAACTTCCGGTTGGTCTTCGAAATCCG
>JAHEIV010000199.1 GCA_024639205.1 Deltaproteobacteria bacterium
TATCATTGCCTATTTTTCCATGGAATTCGGCCTGCACGAAAGCCTGCCGATTTTTGCCGGAGGCTTGGGAATGCTCTCCGGCGATCATCTCAAAGCCGCTTCCGACACGGCCATTCCCCTGGTGGCCGTCGGTCTTCTCTACCGCCGGGGGTACTTTCACCAGTTTCTGGATCCTTCCGGCCGGCAGCAGGAGGAATACCCGGAAACCGATTTGTACCACCTGCCGATAAAAAGGGCTAAAAATACCGAGGGAAACCTGTTTCAGGTTTCGGTTCCCGGAGCGAATGGGGACATGCAGGCTGATGTATGGAAGTTGAACGTCGGCCGCGTACCCCTTTACCTGCTGGACACCAACATTCCGGAAAATCCGCGCGAGGTTCGCGAGATTACCTCTCGCCTTTACGCCGGCGAGCCGAAACTGCGGCTGGCCCAGGAAATCCTGCTCGGTATCGGGGGGATGCGAGCCCTGGCGGCCATGGGAATTGAACCGAGTGTCTGCCACATGAACGAAGGCCACTGCGCTTTCGCCGGGATAGAACGACTTGCCCAGACCATGGCCGTCCATCAGATCGATTTGCAAACGGCATTTGAAATCATACCGCGCTCGACGATATTCACCACTCACACCCCGGTGTCCGCCGGTCACGACGAATTTCCGACAGAAATGGTAACTCCGTATCTGAAAGGCTACTCGGAACCGTTCGGCATCAAGATCGAGGAGATCCTTTCCTGGGGACAACCACCCGGCGCCGGATCGGACAGCCCGGTTTCCATGTTCATCCTGGCCATCCACATGGCTCAGTTTTGCAACGGGGTCAGCAAACTGCACGGATCTGTCGCCCGGCGGATGTGGTCCCACGTCTGGCCCAAACGTCCGGATCAGGATGTACCCATCACCCACATCACCAACGGGGTGCACATCCCGTCCTATATTTCCATCGAAAACGCGCTGTTGTTCGAGCGCTACCTGGGCCCGGATTGGAACATGTGCTGGTCTGCCGACTGCAGCAGTCGAATCGACGAAATTTACGACGAAGAGCTGTGGCGGGCTCACGAAATGGCGCGCTCACGCTTGATTCGCTTTAGCCGCGGTCAGCTGGTCAAGCAGTACGGCCGACGCAACGCACCGAAGGCCGTCATGGAAGAGGCCGAATCGGTGCTGGACCAGGAAGTGCTGACCATCGGTTTTGCCCGGCGTTTCGCCACTTACAAGCGGGCCAATTTGCTGCTGCGGGATCCGGGTCGCCTGGAGGCGCTGTTGACTTCCGAAACCCGACCGGTGCAGCTGATTATTGCCGGCAAGGCCCACCCAAAGGACAACGAGGGCAAGGCCCTGATCCAACAGTTGGTGGAATTTTCCCGCAAACCGGCAGTTCTCCATCGCATGGTCTTTATCGAAGACTTTGAAATAAATGTTGCCCGCCATCTGATTCAAGGGGTCGACATCTGGCTTAACACACCGCGTCGCCCCTACGAGGCCTGCGGCACTTCCGGGATGAAGGCGGCTGCCAACGGTGTCCTGAATGTCAGCATAATGGACGGGTGGTGGTGTGAAGGATACCGCGAGGACCGGGGATGGAAAATCGGAAACGGAGAGGATTACGATGACCCCGACTATCAGGATGCCGTGGAAAGCCAGGCGCTTTACAATATTCTGGAAAACGACGTCATTCCCTGTTTTTACGAACGCCGCAACGGGGACGCGCCGGGTCGCTGGATCAGCATGATGAAAGCTTCCATGAAAATGGCCATGCAGCAGTTCTGCGCACACGGCATGGTGAACAAATACGAATCCGATTTCTACCGGCAAGCTGCCAAGCAGTATCACTCGCTGCTTGAAAACCATGCCGAGGAAGCCAAACAGCAGAACCAGCAGCGGCAGCGATTGAAAAACCTTTGGAATCATATCCGCATCGATCCGCCGACCAGAAACTCGGACGGCCCTTTCCGGGTGGGCGACACATTCCACGTGACCGCCCAGGTGCATCTCGGAGAGTTGCGTCCGGACGAGGTGCAAATCGAGCTGTATTACGGTCATTTCAGGACCATCGACACATTGAAAAAAAGCCACACCACTGTGATGTCGGTTCAAAACGACAGCGGCAACGGCTCCTATATTTATGGATGCGACATCACCTGTGAGAGCTCGGGCCGCTTCGGCTTTACGGCCAGGGCTACTCCCCGGGGGGATGACCGGCTGAAGTTCACGCCCGGTTTGCTCGCGTGGTCCGAATAACAGAAGTCAAGGAGACGCTTGGATGCAGTGCGAATCACCTCAAAATCCCAGGGTCTTGATCGTCACGCCCGAAGTGACCTATCTGCCAGATCGAATGGGCAGCCTGGCTGCTTATTTTACCGCCAAGGCCGGCGGGCTGGCGGACGTATCCGCCGCGCTGATCAATTCCCTTTTCGACCAGGGCGCCGATGTACACGTGGCCATACCAGACTACCGCACGATCTTCAGCGATCGGGTGGCACCGTTTCTCAAAAAAGAACTGCGGCGCATCCAGCGCAAAATGCCCGATGATCGGGTGCACCTGGCCGAAGACCGCGCTTTTTTCTATTTGAACCGGGTCTATACCAGTTATGGTGAAAACAACCTGAAGCTGTCGCTGGCGTTCCAGCGGGAGGTAATGAACCACATCGTTCCGATGGTTCAACCGGATCTGATTCACTGCAATGACTGGATGACCGGTCTGATTCCGGCTATGGCCCGGCAGATGGGCATCCCTTGCCTGTTCACCATTCACAACATCCACACGGTAAAATCGACGCTGGCACAGATCGAAGATCGGGGAATCGATGCCGCATCATACTGGCAGCACCTCTTTTATCTGAACATGGCCAGTCATTACGAGTCTGTGCGGGAAACCAATGCGGTCGATTTTCTCACCAGCGGGGTTTTCGCCGCGCACTTTATCAATACCGTCAGCCCCAATTTTCTGGTGGAAATCGTCGAGGGCCGTCACGACTTTATCGAACCCTCACTGCGCCAGGAGATCATCAACAAATACCAGGCGGGCTGTGCGACCGGAATTACAAACGCGCCGGACCCTTCCTTTAACCCGGCCACCGACCCTGACCTGAAGGTTTGTTTCACGCCGGCAACTCACGCAAAAGCAAAAAGAGAAAACAAGCGGTTTTTACAGCGGAACCTGGGGCTGCTGGAAGATCCCCAGGCGCCGCTGTTTTTCTGGCCTTCCCGCCTGGACCCGGTGCAAAAGGGGTGTCAGCTTCTGGCTCAAATCTTTTACGCCATGATTTCCGTTTACTGGGAGGACAACCTGCAGGTGGTGTTTGTGGCCGACGGTGAGTACCAGCCGGTATTTCACGATATTGTCCGCCAGCATCAGTTTCAAAAACGGGTGGCGATCTGCAACTTCAGTGAACAATTGGAACACCTGGCTTACGCCGCCTCGGATTTTATCCTTATGCCCTCCCTGTTCGAGCCCTGCGGTCTGCCGCAGATGATCGCACCAATTTATGGCTCCCTTCCCGTGGCCCACAACACCGGCGGTATTCATGATACCATCGCTCAAATGGATGTCGACCAGAACGCCGGCAACGGATTTTTGTTCGACATCTTCGATGCCGGCGGACTCTTTTGGGCCATCCAGCAAGCCATGACTTTTTACCGTCTGCCACCGGAGGTCAAATCCAAGCAGATCAAACGGGTGATGCAAGAAAGTACCGCCTTGTTCACCCATGCCGAAACGGCCCGCAGTTACATTGGACTGTATGAAAAAATGCTCCAACGGCCTTTGATCATTGGCCCGCTTGCAGACGATGAATGCATAGAGGACGATCCGGAGCCCCCCGCCCGGCCGACGCCGTCCAAAACGCCATCGAAAAAGAAGAAAGGTTCGGGTTGAAACCGATTACCGATCGCATCCAGCGGCTACTTGCTGCAGATCCATATCTAAAGCCTTACAAAAAGATTATCGAACGCCGGCTGCAGAAATTTGAAGTGGTCGAACAAAGGCTGACCGGCGACGGCATGCCGCTGACAGATTTTGCCTCCGGTCACGAGTATTTCGGTCTGCACTTGCGCGACGGTCAGTGGGTATTGCGCGAGTGGGCTCCCAACGCCACCGCCATTCACCTGGTCGGGGACATGACCGGTTGGCTGGAAGCGCCCGAGTTCGCCCTGTCCCAGGGGCAAGACAGCGGTGTGTGGGAAATTCGCCTGCCGTCGGACCGGCTCGGTCACGGCGATCTGTACCGGCTGAAAATCCGGTGGCCGGGCGGTTCGGGAGATCGGATTCCGGTCTATGTCCGCAGGGTCGTTCAGGACCATCAAACCAAGATTTTCAACGCCCAGGTCTGGCGCCCCACCCCGGCCTACCAATGGAAAAACCCGGGATTCAGTCCTCCCGACGCCCCCCCCCTTATCTACGAAGCCCACATCGGAATGGCCCAGGAGGATGAAAGAATCGGCTCGTTTCAAGAATTTACCACCAACGTCCTTCCGCGAATCGTCGCTACCGGATACAATACCCTGCAGCTGATGGCCATTCAGGAGCACCCCTATTACGGATCTTTCGGTTACCAGGTATCCAGCTTTTTTGCCCCCTCGTCCCGATTCGGGCCTCCGGAAGACCTGAAAGCCCTGATCGATGCTGCTCACGGCGAAGGACTCACGGTCATTATGGATTTGATTCACTCCCACGCCGTATCCAACGAAGTCGAGGGGATCAGTCGCTTCGACGGAACCTTGTATCAATATTTCCATGACGGACCGCGCGGAATGCACCATGCCTGGGATTCTCGCTGTTTTGACTACGGCAAGATTCAGGTTCTGCACTTTTTGCTGTCCAACTGCCGGTACTGGCTGGATGAGTTTCATTTCGACGGATTTCGCTTCGATGGCATCACCAGCATGTTGTATCTCGATCACGGGCTGGAAAAAGCGTTCACATCCTATGACGATTATTTTGGCGCCAACGTGGACGAGGATGCATTGACCTATCTGACCCTGGCCAATCGTCTGATACACGAACTGCGGCCGGATGCGGTTACCATTGCCGAAGACATCAGTGGTATGCCGGGCCTGGCAGCGGCTGCCTCCGATGGCGGAGTCGGATTCGACTACCGTTTTGCAATGGGTGTTCCGGATCACTGGATCCGCCTGGTGAAAGATACCAAGGATGAAGACTGGCCCATGGGCCATCTGTGGTACGAATTGACAAACCGGCGCAGGGACGAAAAAACGATCAGCTATGCCGAATCCCACGACCAGGCGCTGGTGGGGGACCAGTCACTGATCTTCCGGCTGATCGGAGCGGACATGTACGCGCACATGCACATCGATGACGATCATATGGGGGTAAACCGTGGGCTGGCCCTGCACAAACTGATTCGTCTCATCACCTTGGCCACCGCAGGAAGCGGATACATGAACTTCATGGGCAACGAGTTCGGCCATCCCGAGTGGATCGACTTCCCCCGGGAGGGCAACAACTGGTCCTACCACTACGCCCGCCGGCAGTGGCACCTGGTGGATGATCTCCAGCTGAAATATCATCTGCTGGCCCGATTCGATCGTGAAATGATCGCCCTTGCCGGTCAAAACACTCTGCTGGCAGCTGACGGGCCACACCCGCTGCACGAACACGGCAGCGATAAAGTCCTTTGTTTTGAAAGGGCCGGGTTGGTTTTTGCATTCAACTTCCATCCCGACCGATCCTACACGGACTATCGATTCTATGCGCCGAGCGGCACCTACCAGACTGTTCTCGACAGCGATTCCCCCGAGTTCGGTGGTCACGGCCGAAATCAACCAAACCAGATTCACCATTCCGTAAGCGATCCAGCGCGCCAAAAAAGGCTCTCGTATCTTAGCCTTTACCTGCCATCCCGCAGTGCTCAGGTGCTGGC
>JAHEIV010000200.1 GCA_024639205.1 Deltaproteobacteria bacterium
GTTGATGATCTTGCCTTTTTCGACGAAACGACGGTAGATGGCCGCGTCGAATCGTTCGGGCTGGTCGGTTGTGGCAAGCAACAGACAATCCCGACGACCGTTGATGATCTCGTCAATTACGATATTGGAGGTGTCGATCAGTGTTCGTTGTTGCCGTTCGACGCCGCTTTCGCGACCGTTGGCCTTTCCAAAAGCGCTGTGGGCTTCCTCAACGTGACGAATCGACGTCTTGCGGGGATCTCCCAGCGCTTTTTTGAAATAGTTTCCCGGTTCCCCGGCCAGCGCGGTTTGAAAATCGTTGGGTGTCACCATCGAGTAGTCCACCAGGATGCCCTGTTCCTCGAGGGCGGAGAGGCTTTTTCCGATCCGCAGTTTAAAAACCGTGCGGATGATCGGCAACCGCGACAGGCGCTTGTATAATTTTACCCGTTTGCGCCGATCGATTTCCATGGAGAGCGTCGGATCGATCTCGTCGATGGTCTTCCAGAATGGCTCACCGCTCATCATCTCTTCTTTTTTCTGTTTCAGGTCTACTTCCGGCAGCACCTCGTTGCCGAAAACCACCCGTTCGACGGCACCGGTGATGGTCGAGGTCTTGCCGCTGCCGCTGGGGCCGACAAACAGCAGCAGCGGCGCCTTGGGGACCGCCGGATCGGAAACGTATTCTTTGCGAATGTGAGCACGGTAGATCTTTTCGAACAACGCCGACAGCTCCTGGGGGATGTGCACATCTCCCAGTTCCCGGTCCAGAAGGGACAGCAGGTAGGCAAAATCCCTGGCAGACACTTCCTTTTCAAGGATCTTGTTCCAGGCATCCTGGGGATTGGTCTGACCGGAGATCTCAAATCGCTTTTGCCAGTCAGTCAGGATGTCCGGGTCCTTCAGGACCACGAATTTTCTCTTTGGTGAACTCATAAAGAGCGAAAGAAAAAAATCCAGCAGCGCGTTGACAAAATCCGACGGCGGTTTGTACTGATTCAGGCGCGCTCGCATAAAGGCCATGGTCTCGTGAGGCCAGGAGGCGACCAGATTTTCGATCTCCTGGATGCGCTCTTCGGGCAGGCGCACGTAGCGGATCTCTTTGGTCAGTTTACGGGGCATTTTTCCTCTCCCCGCTTCCTTTATCAGACTTGCCTGCCGGAGCTGGCGGAAGGGTAAGGGTCGGTGATCCGTGGGTGTTTTGAATTACCACGGTCTGCTGCTTCCCCTGGTTTTTTTCATAGGCTGTGGCCCACTTCTGCTGAGTCAGAAATTGAAACAGGGCCATATCGGTGGATCCGTCCGAACGCCCGAGCGATTTCTGCAGGGATTGAATGCTTTCAAGGTAGGCAGCGTAGAGCTTGCGAATGCGACTGGCCTCCTGGTCTGCCGCGTAATTCTCCGCCTCGGCTACCAGCTCTCGTCTCTTTTTGTCTTCGGTGGCCTCCACCAGCTTGTCTCCAAAGCGGGTTTCCTTCAGCACGAAACTGACCACATCGATGCCGTATTTTTGTTCGAGGGTAGGGCCGCCCTCGTTGATCGGTCGGGATTTGAGGGCCTGAAAAATACTTTCTTTGATCTCTTCCCGATCGCTGATCAGCTGGTTGACCTCCTGGGCCTGAAGAATATCCTTTACGATACCGTCGTAGTCGCCCTGCAGCAGACCCATCGGATCGAGATTTTCGATGGCCCAGGTGTTCAGATCGCGGATCCGGTAGGTCAGCGCGGCCGATGTCCACAGCGCCACGTTCTCCCTGGAGATAATCCGCATCGGCTCGATCGTACCACCCAGCAGCAGCCGCTGGTTCATCAGGGACACTTCCTGTTCGATGCGGGTGAAATAGGGCAGGCGAAAATGCCACCCGATGTCCGTGACCGCCTCGCGCTTGCCTCCGAAGCGCTCCAGCACCACCGCGTAGTTCATCTTTACTTTGTAGATCGTACGGGTGGCATAGATCACCGCGATCAGCCCGTAAATCAGGCCGGCCAGCGTCAGCAGGGCGAAGGTTCGCCGCAACACTGTTTTCACAAATGCTCGTCTCAAGAATTTTTTCGTCAGTTCGTCAGCCATAGTCGCTCCTATCAGCCGAATTCTTGTCGTCTAAATGATCAGCGCGGCAAGCCGGTTGCAAACCATTGTGTCGCCTCGCGTGCGAACAATTCCTGGTGATCTTTTCGACTCATTGGATGGTCTCCCTGTTCGAGAGCAATGAGCCGCTTCGGTTCCTCGGTGAGCTTGTAAATCTTCCGTGCATCGGCGAACGGCACAACCGTGTCGGCATCGCCGTGAAAAACCAGGATGTTGCGGATTCCGTTAAGCTTGTCGGTAACGTCGAAATGCAGTCGAAAGCCGTCGGGCAGCCGTACAGGCTCGTTTGCCCCATTGTCCTGGATATGTGTTCGACGGATGTCGCCGCCTCGAACCGGTGCCGCATATACCACCACCACTTCGGCTGCCACTTCGCGGGCGATTCCCAGGCAGGTTGCGCCGCCCATGCTGCTGCCGAACAGCCCGATGCGATTACCGAGATCCGGCCGGCTGCGGATCACGTTGACGGCGTTGCGCAGGTCCGCGACCCTTGCTTTCAGAGAGGTCACCTCGGGGAAATAGCCCTGGCTGGCTCCGCATCCACGATGATCAAAGCGAAAGAAAGCGATCCCGTTGCGGGTGCAGCGTTCGGCCAGCTCTCTTTGTTTGGCGGATTCGCTGCTGCTCAGAAGACCGTGCGACCCGATAACAACAGGTGGGCGATCACCAGTCGGCATGTGCAGGGTCCCGGCAAGCAGGTACCCGTCGGAGAAAAATGAGATCTTCCTGCAGAGCGTTTCTGAGTCCATTGTAAACACATTTTCCCCTTAACTTCAAATAGTTAATACAATGATAAGCACCCCGGTAGTATTGTCACTTTTCTTTTGTCGACACCTGCAGTATAGGAATGGATCTGTCCGCTGCTTTCTTGTCGGACGATTTCAACATCGGAAAAACACATGCAAATTCGCAAGGGCCAGATACTCGATCTCGATATCACCGATATCGCCTTTGGAGGCAAAGGACTGGCACGAATCGATGGGCTGGCCGTATTTGTCGATCAGGTCGCACCGATGGATCGGGCCAGGGTCCGCATTGTCCGTAAACGGAAACGACACGCCGAAGCCCGACTGGTGGAGCTGATTGCCGCCTCTCCGCACCGCGTGGATCCTCCCTGTCCTTACAGCGGGGTTTGCGGTGGATGCAAGTGGCAGTTCATCGATTATGCCCGGCAGCTGGAGTATAAGCGCCAGCACGTTGTGGAGTGCCTCGAACATATCGGCGGACTGAAAGGGATCCCGGTCCATCCGACCCTGCCATCGTTGAAGACATTCGGCTACCGCAACAAAATGGAGTTTACCTGCTCGGACCGCAGGTGGCTGATGCCGCAGGAGCTGGGACAAGAAGGTGTTTCGCGAGAATTTGCCCTGGGACTGCACGTACCGGGCACCTTCGACAAAGTTCTGGATATCGACGCCTGCCTGCTGCAGCCGCATACGGGCAACGAACTTCTCGGCAAAATCCGCCGCTACATGAAGGCTTCAGGGGTTCCAGCCTATGGCATCCGGCAACACACCGGGTTCTGGCGATACGTGATGCTCCGTCATTCGGTGGCCGAAGATCGCTGGATGGTCAATCTCGTCACGGCCGCCCAGGATGACGACCTGCTTCAACCGTTAGCCGAGCGCCTCCTGCAATCGCAATTGCGGGTACAGGCTGTAGTGAACAACATCAACGCCCGCAAGGCCGGAATTGCCGTGGGCGAACGTGAAGTCCCCCTGGCCGGACAATCCGTCATCTGTGACAGAATTGGAACATACGAGTTCGAGATTTCGGCTAACTCTTTTTTCCAGACCAACACCGCCGGCGCGGAGCGGCTGGTTGAGATAATCGGAAAGTTCGCCGGTCTGCAGGGAGGTGAACGGGTGCTGGATCTTTACTGCGGCACCGGCACTTTGACCATCTGGCTTTCACAGTGGGCGCGGGAAGTCGTTGGGATCGAGCTCGTCGAGAGTGCGGTGGCCGATGCACTTCGAAACTGCCGCCGCAACGGCGTATCCAATTGCCACTTCATCCACGGAGACATTCTGCAGGTTCTACCGGGCCTGCAGCAGCAGCCGGATGTCGTGGTGATCGATCCGCCCAGGGCCGGTATGCACAAAAAAGTCGTTCGACAGGTGCTCGATTTGCTGCCGCCACGCATCGTATACGTCTCCTGCAACCCGTCCACGTTGGCCCGGGACCTGGAACTGATGAAGGAACACTACCGGGTGGTGGAGGTCCAACCGGTGGACATGTTTCCCCACACCTTTCACATCGAGTCGGTGGCAAGGTTGGAAAGGATCGAACAAGGAGGGCAATAATGCCGCCGGGAAGCAAGCCTGCCGGCACGGTCTTGACGGTGCCCGCCGAATACTGGAAACAGCTGAAAACACGAGACATCGATCAACTCTGCCGGCTGAGTCTGGCCACATTGGAACCACCGCGGGGACTGCTGCTGCCGTTTTTCAACCGCTCGCTTCTGGTGGACATTGAAAACGGCGTTCTCCGGGAGCGGATCGCAGGCCGCTGGCAACCGGTTGACTATCCGTTGCTGGAGTTGGTGGTTCAGGTCTATCTGCTCAATGTAACTAAATCACCGATGACCGGCGAACGGGTCAGCGTTAATGATTTAAAAGATGCCCACTTCTTTCAGGGACCTCACACCCTCAAAACGGCACCGCTGCTGGAAATATTCGGTCGGAACCTGGCCGGCTTCAGGGCAGCGGCAGAAAGTCTGGGCGGTTCGAAACTGGACCTGGCCGATGCAGCCTACATGTTCCTGCCCCTGCCTAAAATTCCGATTTACACCTTGCTCTGGGAAGGGGATGAGGAATTCGAAGCGAATATGACGGTCTTGTTCGACCGTTCCATCGAACGACACCTTACTGCCGACGCCATCTGGGGCGTGGTCAACCTGGTTTCAGAAATGCTGCTCCCGAAATGTTGAAACGGGGTCCTGCCGGCGCGGGTGAGCGAGCCTGATATCGATCGACTCGGAACCCCAGGGGCTGCGATCCTGTGTGAGTTGAAAAGCGCAGGCAGCCAGGTTGACATTGTCAAGATCTGTCGTTAGTTTCGGTCGTTTTCTGATCTGAAGGAGAACGTCAATGTTCCTGAGCCAGCTGAGAGAAGGACAGACCGCCCTAATCGACCGAATCGGTGGTAACGGGGCGTTGCGGCGCCGCATTCTGGAGATGGGAATCGTCCGCGGCACCGAGGTATACGTGGAAAAATACGCACCGCTCAAAGACCCGCTGGAGCTGATCGTGAAGGGGTACCACGTTTCGCTTCGCGTCGAGGAAGCCGCCAAGATCTCGGTCACCCCGGTTAAATAAGCATGACTCCCAAGCGTCTGACCATCGCACTTGCCGGCAATCCAAACTCCGGCAAGACGACCATATTCAACAACATCACCGGCACTCGGCAGAAGGTCGGCAACTGGCCCGGAGTGACGGTCGAAAAAAAGGAAGGTCAGATCCGCTACGGCGACTATGATTTGAGAGTTGTGGATCTACCCGGCACTTACAGTCTCACCCCTTATTCCATCGAAGAAATCGTTGCCCGCAAATTCATTCTCGATGAAGCCCCGGATGTGGTGATCGATATAATCGACGCATCCAATCTCGAACGCAGCCTGTATTTGGCCACCCAGTTGTGCGAACTCGACTGCAAGATCCTGTTTGCCCTCAACATGGCCGACCTGGCCAATTCACGGGGCAGTAAAATCGACGGTCGCAAACTATCCGAACTGCTGGAGGTTCCGGTCACCTTTACCGTGGGTAATAAAAACGAGGGGATCGATGTCCTGTTGAAAATGGCGGTG
>JAHEIV010000201.1 GCA_024639205.1 Deltaproteobacteria bacterium
GTCGAGGGGGGCATCCGACTGCTCAACGATATCTCCCTCTCATTGAAACCCGGTGAGCAGCTGGGTCTGGTTGGCTTTTCCGGCAGCGGAAAAAGTACCCTGGCACAGTGCATCGGCCAGCTGTACAAATATACCGGCGGTCAGATACAGATCGGGGGCAAAGAGGTCGCAGACTTGACCAAAAAAGACATCGTCAACAACGTCGGCTTTGTCTCCCAGTCACCGTTCATCTTTTCCGGAACGATCGAAGAAAACCTGCTTTACGGCTGCATGGCCCGCAGCGACGGCAACGGAGCCAGAGGGGATGGATCGGTCCCCTCCCTGGATGATATCATTGCCGTTCTTCAGCAAACCGGTATTTTTATCGATGTTCTTCGATTTGGACTCAATACGATCCTGACTCACGACCGCGATCAAAAGCTGGTGGAAACCATATTGCGGGTTCGTGAGAACTTTCAGCGTAACTTCGGAGAAGAGCTTGCAGAATACGTCGAATTTTTCGATGAAAACCGCTACCTGCTGTTTTCCAGCGTGATTGAAAACCTTACATTCGGCACTTCCAACCGGCCAGAGTATGAAAGCGAAGTCATCGCCAACAACGAAGCGTTCGTGTCGTTTCTTGAAAAAGCTCAGCTTACGTTGCCCTTGCTCAGCCTGGGGATCCGTCTGGCGGAACAGACCATCGACATTCTCGGGGACCTGCCGCCGGAAGAATTTTTCTTCGAGCAGAGTCCCATTCTGCCCGACGAGCTGGCCGCATACCGGAAGGTTGTCGCGCGCTCGAAAAAAGAGAATCTGAACCGCATACGACCGAAAGACCGCTCCAAGCTGCTCAAACTGGCGCTGCGATTCACACCCGGTATCCACAAGATGGTCGCCCTGCCGGAAGTGCTCGAAAGCCTGATCCTCAATGGTCGCGAGATGTTCCGGGAAAAAATCTCCGCCGAAGATCCACAGGCCTTCACTTTTTATGAAAATTCAGGTTACATTTCCTCTCAGACCATTTTAAACAATATCTTCTTTGGAAAAATGAAAAGCGCCAATTCACGGGCCCAGGAAAAAATGAATCAGAGCATTGTGCACCTGCTCATCGAAGAAGACTTTCTGGAAACGATCATCGAAATCGGGCTGCAGTTCGATGTTGGCAGCAAAGGCGATAAGCTCTCCGGCGGCCAGCGGCAAAAACTGGCCATCGCCCGCATGTTGCTGAAGAATCCTCGGTTTATGATTATGGATGAGGCCACCTCGGCGCTCGACAACAATTCCCAGGCACGCATCCAAAATCTGTTGGAAAGTCACTGGAAAGGCAAGAGCACCCTGATCGCCGTTGCGCATCGGCTGGACACCATCAAGAATTTTGACCGCATTGCCGTGATGAAGGCCGGAAAAATCGGTGAAATCGGGCCCTATGACGAACTCATTGCCAGGAAAGGCTTGCTCTATGAACTCGAATTCGGGAAAAAATGAAACCGGCGCATCTTCCGAGTACCAGGAGAACCTGGATATCCTGAGACAGATCGATTTTTTCTCCGGGCTGCCGCTGGAAGCGACCAAGGTGTTTGCCTATCTGTGCAGCAGGGAGGCATTCAAACCCGGAGACGTCATCTTCCAGCAAGGGGATGAAGACGACCGGGCCTTTTTCATCATCTCCGGGCAGGCCCGGCTCTGGCAGCAAACCGACAACGCTGAAACCGACATCCGGGAGTATCGAGTTGGAGATTTTCTCGGCCGGATGACCCTGCTGGGACAAATCCGACGACTTTTTTCCTTAACCGCAACCACCCAGACGGTCTGCCTGGTCATCACGCGTGAGAAGTTTACCAAGGCGCTCGAGAAGTTTCCGTATCTGGCGCCGAAGTTCATCGAAGTGATCGTCAAAAACATTTACAGATGGGAAAAGCACTTTCTGAAAATACGCTCGGGGGATTGCAGCGAATGCCTCAAGATTGCCGGTGTGAGCCTGGTGTGAGCGGTTTGACCGTCGGTCAGCGAGGTGCTATAGTAACGACCGGACTGAGTCTGTCATGTCGAAAGAAACAGCGTCATTCAAACTGAAAAACGCTCTGACCGAGCTGGACTCCTTGTTTAAGCACGTCGAGCGGTTCGGCAAGTCCGTCGGGTTGCCGAAAAAACAGATCTTTCAGATCAACCTGGCCCTGGACGAACTCTTCACCAATATCGTCTCCTACGGTTTCACGGACAGCAACTCTCACTGGATCGAATTCAGTCTCAGCTTCGACAACGGCGCCGTTGTCATACGCGTCGAAGACAGCGGTATCCCTTTTGATCCGGTTGCCGCCCCGACTTCCGGTTCGGTCCCCCCCATGGAAAACTGCAAAATCGGCGGTCTGGGGTTGCACATCGTAAAGAAAATGATGGATGAGATCGCGTACGAGCGCAAGGGGGGAAAAAACGTCATCGAAATCAAAAAACAGGTCCGGCCGTAGCCCGTATTTCACTTGAATTTTGCATACCAACCGAAAAGAGTGGATTGAAATCATAACAACGGCGAGTTTATCAAACTCGAGGTATCAGAAGAGGAGAACTGATGGAAATTATCGAATCCAAGCAAAACGAAATCAATATCTTCACGCTTCACGGACGCCTCGATTCCAACACGTCTCCCGAACTCGAGAAAAAACTGGTGGACGCGATGGAAGGCGGTGCCCGAAATATGGTTCTCGATTTTGAAAATCTCGACTACATATCCAGTGCCGGGCTGCGAATCATTCTAAAAACAACCAAGGATCTGAAACGCACCGAAGGCGCCCTGATCCTCTGTGCCATGCAGGATTATGTGAAAGAAGTATTCGAAATCGCCGGTTTCGATTCCTTTCTTCCCATTGTGCCAACGGTCGACGAAGCTGTGTCAAAGCTATAAAATTTTTTCCATTTAGAAATGATTTTCAACGCAATCCGATGAGGCCGCGTTTTCCCAGTTCACGCAAAAAGCGGGTAACGGCCACCTCGGCCTCCCTCTCCGGCAGCTGATGCACCCGGGCAAAGTGTCGAACAATGTCCCGAACCGTCTTGCTGCCGTCCACCAGGCTCCAGACTTGCATTCCGAGTTCATCGAGCTGCAGTTTCTTTTTGATCCTTCCGTCTGACCCTGCTCCCAGACGCTTCAGTAGCCCGGTAAACCAGGGGCGCACGGATACCGTGTAATCCAGCAGAACGTTGCCATCTTCCAGAACCGTTTCTTCCACCTGCCGGGTTTTCTCCGGTGTGCAGGCAAGCGCATCGGATCGAGTGAATCCTCGGGCCGCCGCTTTTTTCTCAAATCGTTTCATACCGCTCGCAGATCCCTAAAAATAGCCCCCGATCGACCGGATTTCTTCCGCTGATTTGAACACCCAGAATGCGGTTCTTTTCGACTTCATGCCACAACCGGAAAATCCGGTAAGCCGGCCGGCGTCCGATTCTACTGACGATGCGGGCCGCTGCCGAAGCCGGAGTCATCCGGCCTTCCACTGTTGCGGCATCGCTTTGCAGCCACTGCGGTGTTTGTTTGTCCTTGGGATAGAAGCTGTCTCGCGCCATGGTGCGAAGATCCTGGCGACGAAGCAATATGGCTGCCGGGCTCCAACGAAACATCCGCAATTGTTTCCTTCGCGATGAAAAATTCAGCTCGTACTGTCCGGCCTCGAATCGAAACCGCTGCAATCCGAATTCGCCCGGAATCTCTGCCCGAATATCGAACATCGTCAAGGGTGTGAAAGCATCGCTGGTTTGGTCCCGGAAGGAAGCCAGCAGTCGCGGAGCCGTGTATTCAACGACAGTGGCGTTTTGGTGGTAGAATTGAATCAGGGTGGCCGTCCGGCTCTCCAGGCTGTACATCAGCACCCCTTTTGCGCTGATCGCATCCGACTGCCAGGAAAATCCACTGGCGAAATACCCATCAAGAGCGTTTTCCCACGGCGCCGGCAAGGTCATTTTCTGAAACGATTTTCTCAAATGCCTTTTCTGCAATCCGGCCAGCCGTCGCAGATGGGCTTTATGCGAGAACCTGCCTTTGACGCGATTCCACTTGACTTCCATTACCGGCCCGGTCTCGGTTTCGAGCTCCAGATAGCGAAGTCCGATTTTTCCGGTCTCCCAGTCGGCAGGGGCGGAAAAACGAATGCCATTCCAGGCGATTTGGCGCCAGGGGATTGGTTTTGCGGTTTCGATTGTCACCTCGGTTTGATCGAATCGATCCGTATCTATTGCTGATGCAGTGAAACTCGCTGCTGATTTCCGGATCGGGGGCACGGGTTGCCGGGCTACCCGGCATCGGCACGAGTGCGCGCTTCATCCCGCTATCCGGCATCCATTCGTTCAAAGCGCTGCAAAGCGCGCCGGCGGTCCTGTCAGTAAAGCAGCCGACCCAGGGATTTGAGGATCAACGCGCACCCCATGGCGAACATTCCGGTCAGTCCCATGCCGCAGGAAAATCCGGCCAGCAGTACCGGGGCATATTGCCGCCACATGGCGCCATAGCGTTTCAGGAAGAAAAACCGCCCCAGCAAAGCGCCGATAACTTCCAGCAAATGACCATGCGGGGCCGTCTGGCCCAGCCCGCGCACGACACCGTAGATGAGCAGCACCGGAAGATTCAGCACCGACAAAACAAAGTAGGTCAACAGCCCGAATGACATGCCGGCAAGAACATAGCTTGCCCGCAAAGCCTGGAAGAAAAGCGAATTGCCCTCCAGGGTGGAAGTCTGCATCAGCAGGGTGTTCAGGGCCTGCAGATGCCATAGCTCCTGTGCATACGGGTAATTGGCGGAAGGGATGGGGGCCAGCCGCCAGATAAACTGGGAGAAGAGCAGACTGGCGATGATCACCACCGGAAAGACGATGATTTCGGACTTGATGATTCCCCTGAGACTGGTGCCGGTCAGCTCGATCTGGCGGAAGTGAACCGTGGCCTCACCGTAGTTGTGTATGGGAATCGGCGCATACCAGATTTCAATCCCCTGGTAGCCGAAGAATTTGGCCCCTGCGATAAAGCTGGCTTCCCTGACCAGCGGCAGACTGACGAACTGTCCGGCGATTCCTTCCATGCGGGCGGTGATGTATGAGACCAGTGGCGTGTAAATGAAACCGTAGGCAAGAAAGAATATCCAGGGAAAATTCGGAACCAGGAAAATGCAGAAAACAACATAAGCAATCGTGGAAAAAACGTATATGCCGATGGATATCCAGATATTGATGTCACCGCGGGCGGGATGCGATTTGAACAGATCCCGAATGGATCCTTTCTGCCCGTTGCCCTTGTTGCCGAAAGATCGGATAACCGCCCAGACACCAATGGCGGCGATCGCCAGTCCGAGACCGATGCTGAAGCTCATGTAAAAATCAAAATTGTTGGCAAAAATCGTATCCACCGTCCCCATTCCCTCGTGCCAGCGATGAAGAATCCCGTGGCGATACAAAACGGGGTTGGCCGTGAAGGTAATAATGATGCCGATCAGACCGCCGATGACCGCCCAGAACGGAAGAACCATGCCGACAAACAGCAGCGTAAGGTCAAATTGAATGCCGGTGGCTACCGCCGGCATGACCCGTTCGGTGTGGGGGGTCAACTCCACCCAGGGGATGGGAATCAAGCGGATGGGCTCCATCAAAACCAGCCCGGAAACTGTGGGCAGCAGCACGTATACGGCACCAAAGGCCAGGCCGATGATACCGCCGATGGAAAACACGCGCCACTTCCAGCTTTTCTGCTTGTCTTCGGTGGATTCGGCCAGCGCCATGGTCCCCAGCGCACCCACCGGGGCCATGGGAAAGGGCAGCTTTTCCACGTCCGATGTGAGTCGATACAGGGTGTAGCCCAGTCCGAAGTGATCGATGCGCTGGATCAGCTGTGTTCCGAAAAGCAAA
>JAHEIV010000202.1 GCA_024639205.1 Deltaproteobacteria bacterium
TTCTTCTTCGATGATTTGAAAGCTTTGTTTTTCGATCTCTTCCGGTTTCATGGTCTACTATTCCCCTTGTGTGCTGATGTATTTGCGGCAGCATGCGACAAAATTCTCGGCTGCCGGAGGATGGCTGCCGAAATGCAGGTGCACATAGCTGCCTAACGTGTTGCGAACAGCATATCCATCTGACCCTTCCCCGCGGCCGTCGCGATCGGCAATGCGGTAAACGCGGTCCAACGGCGCTGCGGTTCGGTAGATTTCCGAATAATGAAACTCATGTCCGCGCATGACCTCGTCCGGTCCACCCAGCAGGGTCTGCCGCTTCATTGTCACCTGCCGGTACCCCAAGGATCTGCGGCGTGGAAGCATTCGGGTGTCGACCGGCAGGCATCCGGTCATGGCGTACGATCGGCCCTGCAGATCCTCGATGCCGGCACCCAGATACATGAACCCGCCGCATTCGGCATATATCGGCATTCCGGCACGGCTGACCGCCAATATTTGTTCTCGCATGGAGCGGTTGGCTTCCAGCCGATCGGCGAAAAGCTCCGGGTAACCCCCTCCCAGGTAAATACCGGCCAGATCCGGCGGAAGAGCCGCGTCGTCAATGGGGGTAAATTCTATCAGATCGGCACCACTGCTGGTCAGCAAATCGAGATTATCCTGATAATAGAAACAAAACGCGCGATCCCGGGCCACACCGATCCGCACCCGCCCGCCGGCCTTTGACGGTGCCGATGGGTGCGGCAATGCATCCGCACGGCAGTCTGGCACTCGATGAAGTAGTCGATCCAGATCGATGGCATCTGAAATTTGCTCTGACAGTCGTGAGAGGGCGTCTTCGGAAAGAGCAAAATCCTCCCGGGTCACCAGTCCCAGATGCCGTTCGGGAATCGATAGGTTTTCATCGCGCTGCATACCGCCGAGACAGGGCATCTGAACATGGTCTCGCAGGGCTTCTTGGAGATATTGAAGATGCCGCTGGCTTCCAATCCGGTTGAAAATGACACCGGCAAAAGTGAGCTGCGGATCGAAATTCTCGAACCCTTGCAACAGGGCGGCGGCACTGCGGGCCATGCTCCTTGCGTCCACTACCAGAACGATCGGCAGATCCAGCCACTTGCTCATCTGGGAGGTCGATCCGGCCTCCGACAGTCCGTCATAGCCGTCAAATAGTCCCATCACCCCTTCCACTACGGCAATATCGGAGCGCTGCACCCCGCGGGAAAAGATCTGCCGATTGGTTTCTCTGCCGAGCATCCAACCGTCCAGATTGCGACTGACCCTGCCCGTGACGGCCTGGTGGTGTCCGGGATCGATGAAATCCGGCCCCACCTTAAACGGGACCACCCGCATGCCGCGTTCGGCCAGTGCAGCCATCAATCCTAACGCAATCGTGGTTTTTCCGCACCCACTCTGGGTCCCGGCAATTACAAAACCTTTGATATCGGCCTCCAGCTGACAGGATATCAGTACCATCGTGCCCATTCACGAATGGTGGATCGTGGTCTCTGGGGTGTCCAATGCATCCATGCGGAGTTTGCTCGCCGGGCAAGGCCACACAAGGGTTTGCGGTGAGGCGTACGGATGGGACGCCGCAACCCAGGAACCCGCGCAGAGCGAATTCCAGCTGAAATAAAACTTTTATGGGCAGACACCAAGCCGTCTCTATATACCACCTGACTCCGATATGGCAACACAGGAGATCTATAAACTGGCTGCTGGTAAAAACGGGAATTGCGTTCAAGGCGGAGAGCGGTGGTTTTGAAACTTGACATGGATGGGTATTTAAGAGATACAGGGTCAAAAAATCTGCATCGCTTCGGTGGCGTCCCCAAAAGGGCATAAGGGAAACCGGTGAAAATCCGGTGCGGACCCGCCGCTGTTACCCTGCTCCTAAATTACGGAGAACCTGTTCGGCCCGCAGATGCCACTGTTCTGATCCACCAGAATGGGAAGGCTGCCGATCGGGCGGGGAAGCCAGAAGACCGGCCACCGAAGCTTGCCGAAGAGGAGACGGCAAATCCTCAAGCGAATCGCTTGGGGATTTTTTTTTCAAGTGCCCGCTGGTAGATGGTAACGGTGGTTCAGGTTTGCGACTGCCAGTGCTTCGCGGGAGACCTATTTACCGTAAAGGAGGATAAAATGACTCCATCACAACGAACCCTTGAGGAAATTATCGCGGGCATCGAACCGGTTGATCCGGTCTGGATCGAACGGGCCCGGGAACGAACAGCCAGTCTGGTAATGCCCGCCAGGGCACTCGGCAGGCTCCACGATATTTCAGAGCAGCTCTGCGGCATCCAGCAGAGCCTGCAGCCGTCTGTCAGTCGCAAAGCCTTTCTGGTGATGGCCGCAGACCATGGTATCGTCGATGAAGGTGTCAGCGCTTACCCGCAGGATGTCACCGGGGAGATGATCAAAACCTTCATGGCAGGCGGTGCCGGAATCAACGTTCTGGCAGGTCAGGTGAATGCTGAGATTCACGTTGTCGACATGGGCATCAAGTCGGATCCGGTTCTTGTCGGGTCGGACTCCGGCAACCGTTTTCTTTCCCGGAAGGTGGCTCGCGGAACCACAAACTTTGTCAGGGGTCCGGCCATGACCGGGGAGCAGGCGGAAAAGGCCGTCCTCACCGGTTATCAGCTGGCTGCGGAACTGTTCGAAGACGGGGTCGAGATTCTGGGTACCGGTGACATGGGAATCGGAAACACGACCCCCTCGGCCGCCATCGGCGCGGTCATCGCCGGTGCCGGTTTGGAGGCAATGGTCGGCCGGGGAACCGGTATCGATGATCCGGCTTTGAAGCGCAAAAGAGAGGTGATCCGGCTCGGTATTGAACGCAACCGGCCCGATGCCGCAGATGCGCTGGATGTCCTTGCCAAGGTAGGCGGGTTCGAGATCGGCGGCATCGCCGGTTGCATACTGGCAGGAGCCTATCACAGGCGACCGGTGATCATCGACGGGTTTATTTCGACAGCCGGTGCCCTGATTGCAGCTGTTCTCGCGCCGGCGGCGGTCGATACCATGTTGGCCGGCCATTGCAGCGAAGAACCCGGTCACCGTCTGATGCTGCGGCACCTTGGCCTGAAGCCGATCCTCGATCTCGGCATGCGTCTGGGTGAAGGCACCGGCGGAGCCCTGGCGATGGGGATCATCGAAGCGGCCGTTCGGATCTTCCGGGACATGCTGACCTTTGAGCAGGCCGGAGTAACGGGAAAGAAATGATAGCGCTTGGGAATCCGCCCTTGGAATGTTAAGCAGCGCCCAAACTCGCTTCGGGCGAAACGCCTCCCACATTTGACCCGATAGCCGTTTTTGTTTGGTCCGGTGGCGGCCGGTCAAAATCCTTGCCGGAATATTCATTGTAGTTTAGAATGGTTAGGCACGCTAAATTGAATAAATGTCGGGTGGAAATGAAGCGTCCGCGGATACGTAACCGGTGGCGCAGGATGGGTTTGCTTGGGTGGCTGTGCCTGCTACTGCAAATCTGTCTTTGCAGCAACGGATACGCACTGATCAAGCGTCATCTGGTGATCTATGGCGGCCTGAGCGGGGCGGATCTGCCGGCGGTGGCCCAGAATACGGATATTCTCATTCTGAACAATATTTCCAGAGAGTACCTCCTGCGGCTGAAGGAAATCAACCCCCGCCTGCTCGTATTTCAGTATCACCATGTTCTCGGTTTTTACCCGGAATACGACGGGTGGGAGCAGGTGGACGCCAACGAAGATTGGTTTGTGCATGACCGGAGAACCGGCGATCGGATGGTTGAAAAAAAATACGGCTGGTTTTTGATGAATATTGCCAGTGAATCCTGGCGTGAATATCGAGCGTCCCGAATCGCCGCATCTACCGATGGCATATTTGACGGTGTGTTTCTGGATGATGTCTGGCGACGATTCGGCAACAAGTTTCGCGGCCGGACATCGAAATCCCATGCCCGGCCGCAGGAAAACATCATTGCCGGGTGGGTTGGCCACATGCAGCAACTTATTACGGAAGTGCGGCGACGATACCCGAAGCGGATCTACATTAACGGTGCCCATGAAGAATTCATTCAAATGGTCGACGGGTGTATGGAAGAAGGGTTCGTGCACCCGAACTGGAAACCGGAGAACGAACTGCCCGATCCATCTATGTATCGACGAATGCTGCTGAAAATAGAAAGAATGAAGACATTCGGAAAACCGCTTCTGATTCAGTCCGGCACCTCGGGTGCCGATCCGGGTTCTATCAGACGCATATTCGATTTCTGTCTGGCCAGCTATCACCTCATCGAAGGGCCCAACACATCCTTTGGTTTTCATCGCGCCGCGACGTACCGATATCTGGGCCCGCTCTATCCTGAAGATGTTCACCCTCATATCGGGGAGCCGGCGGCGCCATTTCGCGTTGTCAAGGATCCGCAATTCCCGCCGAATCTTTTATCAAACAGTGCTTTTGGGCAAGAGTGGAAACACTGGCAGGTGATGCAAGGCCGCCCTCGGATCGAAGCCCGAATTCCGGCCGGCAGAAGCGCCATGTCCTTCAGCAGTCGACAGTCCGGTTCGGACCGAATCGCCAGCACTTTTGTACCGATTCAAGAAAATATTCGATATCGTCTGGCGGCCGCCTGCAAATCGGAAAAAAACCGACCCGGCAGCCGTCGGTATGAAAAGCTCGGCATGCAGGGAAGGTTTTACACCAAAGAGCGGAAACAGCTGCCCGGTGCGTATGACCTGCAGTTCGAGGAAGGCACGTACGACTGGCTTCCTTTCGAGACGGCCTTCGTAAGCCCGCCTGGAGCTGCTTTTTTCCGCCTGCGCATCGGATTCATCGGGGACGGTACCGGAAAGGGATGGGTGTCGCAGGTATATTTCGGACCGGCTACCGATACGGCGACGGTCGTCGGCAGAGTCTTTAGCCGGGCGGAGGTGCTGGTGAACGCTGGCACGGCCGAAACGACCGTCCCATCGGCCGGTGCCGGAGGAGAAAACAAACGGATCCACATCCTGAACCCCGGCGGTGTTATCATCATTCCCGCAGAAAATGGCATACCAGCATCTACGGTGCGACCGCAATGAATCCACCGGCAGAAACTAAAACAGAAGTAATAAACCGTTATCATTGGAAAAAAACACCAGACAAACCCTGTACCATCTGATTCGATACCTGCCTTCGGTCGCGGTTCCATCGGTCCTGGGCCTGGTGGCGGTGGCAATCTACACACGGATTCTGTCACCGGACGAATATGGTATTTACATCCTGATTTTTACGACCGCCTTGTTTCTGGAAGTATTCACACTCAATTGGCTGAACCAGTCGATCCTTCGCTACTATGAACGGTACCGAATAGGTGACATCACCTCGTTTTTCACGACATCACTGGTCTTTTTGGGTGGAATCAGCCTGGCTGTTGCCTTCGTCTTGTTTTTCAGCCTGCACGGGTCGGGGAATTGGTTCGACCGGCGCCTCGGCGAAGTGATTATATACCTCCCGCTGGTATATCTCTTTCAATCCGGTTTCAAGTTTGTTCTGGTATTCCTGCGGGCAATGCGGGAAAGCGTTCGCTATTCGCTTCACATGTCCGTTAATGCAGTCGTCAAGCTGGCAGCCGGTCTGGTGTTTATTTTTCTGTTTAACTACCAGGCCGAAGGAATTCTGCTCGGTTTAGCCCTTGCATCCGGAGCGGTTTTTATTTGGGAGACGGTGCGGATGGCGCGACGGTGGCAGCCCGCCCTGCGCCACTTCAGTCGAGCACTGGGCAACCAGATGCTGCGATTCGGTTTGCCGCTGCTGGGCCTGGTCCTGCTCAATCTGGTCCTTTCGGTTTCCGATCGTTACTTGCTGCAGATATTCAAAGATGCCGCCCAGGTGGGAATTTATGCG
>JAHEIV010000203.1 GCA_024639205.1 Deltaproteobacteria bacterium
CGTAATCTTACAAAACACGACCCAATGTGTGTGACAATGGACACCAGCGAAAACAAGCGTGCACGGCAAATCGACCTGTCGATCATTATACCGGTTCACGACGAACAGAATAACATTGAACCGTTGTATGAAGAGCTCGTGCAGGTTCTGGAGGGCATGCCTTCTCGATCTGAAATCATATTTGTCAATGACGGCAGCCGAGACGACACTGCCCGCATCGTCGACCAGCTGGCAGGCAAAGATCAGCGGATCACGGCCGTGCACCTGATGCGGAACTACGGGCAAACCACGGCTATGATGGCCGGTTTCGATCACACCCGGGGTGAAATGGTGGTCGCCATGGACGGAGACGGCCAGAATGACCCGGCCGACATCCCGCGGCTGCTGGCCAAGATGAACGAGGGGTACACGGTGGTGAGCGGATGGCGCAAGGATCGCAAAGACGCCAGGCTGACCAAGGTGATCCCTTCACGGGTGGCCAATCGTATCATTTCGTTCGTGACCGGCGTCCGGCTGCACGATCATGGTTGCTCTTTGAAAGCCTATCACCGGAATGTCATCCGGGAATTGAAACTCTATGGCGAGATGCACCGATTCATTCCCGTTTTTTCGGAATGGGGCGGAGCGCAGGTCTGCGAAATTGTGGTGAATCATCGCCCGCGTCGCTCCGGTGTCAGCAAGTACGGTATTTCCAGGGTGCTGCCCGTGCTGCTCGATTTGTTTCTGGTTCGGTTTATGCAGCGTCACATGCAGCATCCGATTCATTTTTTCGGCCGATTCGGTGTGATCAACATTTTACTGGCCGTGCTCAGCTTCGCCCTGATGATCTACTACAAGTTTTGGGGCGGTAAGACCTTCATCGAGACACCGCTGCCAACGCTTACCGTATTGTTCGTTTTGATGGGCAGTATGGCGATATTGTTGGGAATTGTTGCAGAGCTGGTGATTCGAACCTACTACGAATCCCAGCAGAAAAAGCCGTATCGCATCGAACGCATCGTTTCCAGCCGGTAAGGGCGTGTGCAGCCGTCCCGACTGCGAGCCCTAAACCTTTGACAGTGTCATTACAGAAATATACCTGCAGACAGCGACATGTGCGGAATTTGCGGATTCATCGGAAGCGGCGACGAAGCGGATCTCAAGAGGATGACCGCTGCGGTGACACATCGCGGACCGGACGAACAGGGCCTGTGGATTGATCCGGACCTCGCTGTTTACCTTGGGCACCGGCGACTGGCGATTGTCGATATCCCCGGCGGACGCCAGCCGATGTGGACCGCAGACGGTCACATCGGAGTGGTTTTTAACGGCGAGATTTACAACCAGTTAGAGCTGCGCACCGAATTGATCCGAGCCGGATATCATTTTTCATCCGATCATTCCGATACGGAAGTGCTGTTGCACGGTTACCGTCAGTGGGAAACGCAGCTGCCGGAGCGGATGAACGGGATGTGGGCCTTTGCGCTGTGGGATCGGCAAAAAGAGTTGCTGTTCGTCAGCCGGGATCGCTTCGGTAAAAAGCCGCTGTACTTCACTTTCCAGAATGGGACCTTCGCATTTGCCTCGGAACTCACCAGCCTGATCAAACACCGCAGCCTTTCTGCGACCCTTTCGAAAACAAACCTGAAGAAGTATTTCGCATATGGTTTCATCCCTGCGCCCGGCTCCCTGTTCAAAAGGTTCGAGAAACTCCCGGGGGGCTGCAACCTGCTTTTCGACCGGAAGACGTTCACCTTCAGCACCCGGCGCTACTGGGAATTCAGGATAGAGCCTTTTGAGCACCTTCCGAAAAATCCCGAAGAACAGTGGGGAGAAGAGCTGCGCAGGCTGTTGCGCGCATCGATAAAACGCCGCCTCATGGCCGATGTCCCGCTGGGAGTAATGCTCAGCGGCGGCCTGGACTCATCGTCTGTCACCGCGCTGGCCGCTGAACTGGTAGATCGGGAGAAGTTGAAGACCTTCACCATCGGTTTCGATGAACCGAGCTTTGATGAGGCCCGCTTTGCAGCCGATGTCGCCCGCCGCTATAAAACCGATCATTACCAGCAAACCGTTTCCATTGAGCGGATTCGCGAACACCTGCCGACAATCGCCAATCGGTTGGACGAACCGTTCGGTGACAGCTCGATTCTTCCCACCTATGTGCTGTGCCGTATGGCCCGCGAGCGGGTGACCGTTGCTTTGGGGGGCGAAGGCGGCGATGAGCTGTTTGCCGGCTACGATCCCTTTCGAGCATTGCGCCTGGCACGGCTGTATGCAGCCGTCATCCCGCGCCCGTTGCACCTTGCCGTGCGCATGGCTGCCGGTATGCTGCCGGTATCCCATCGCTATATGGAGCCGGGTTTTCGAATCCAGCGGTTTCTGCGCGGGCTGTCCCACCCGCCGCCGCTGTGGAATTGTGTGTGGTTGGGGCCGCTGGATCCAGCTGAGCTTGACGAGTTGTTCCAGGAGCCCACCGATGTGGAGGAGGTGTACCGCGAAGCCATCGAATGCTGGGAAAGTTCGACACAGAAGAACCTGGTGGATCGGACGCTGGAGTTTTACACGAAACTCTACCTGCAGGACAACATCATGGTCAAAACCGACCGTGCCGGCATGATGAATTCCTTGGAGGTCCGTTCGCCGTTTTTGGATATCGATCTGGTGAATTTTGTCCGTCGCATACCCTCTGCTTGGAAGTTTCGCAAGGGGCAGACAAAGTACATCCTGAAAAAAGCACTGGAACCAATTCTTCCCCGGCAGCTCATCTACCGTCCGAAAAAAGGCTTTGGCGCACCCATCGGAAAATGGTTTATGGAATCCAAGCTGCCATGGCGAAGCAACCGGAGGCCGCCCGATCTATCGCAGCGATTTGTCGACCGAATGCGTTTGCAACACCGGTTGGCAAAGAACGATCACCGGCTGTTTCTCTGGAACCTGTGGCTGTTGCAAGAATTTCTGCATGGAGATCTTTCGTGAATACCGGCATCCGCAAATATTCGCTTACCGGTTGCCCGGTTTGCGGCAGCGCCGATTTTGCTGCAGAGATCGAAAGCCAGGACTTTGAAAGCGGCACGGGCAGCTATCGTGTAGACTGTTGCCGACTTTGCGGCATGCGATTTACCAACCCGCGTCCGGCAGCGGATTCGCTCTACGATTTTTACCGGGCCCGCGAAAGTGCCGATTACGTCAGGCCGAATCGACTCACCGAACCACTGCGGGCCCTGGCGATTCGTCGCTGGGTCTCTAAGGTGACGGCCCACTGCGGTCCGTGCGAATCGGTGCTCGATTATGGCTGCGGAGACGGTTTTTTTTCCATGCAACTGGCCCGATTTGCCGGGTTCCGGAATATATCGGCCGTCGATTTGCACGATCACGCTCCTGTTTATCTGCAGGACCAGGACGCTGTGCGGTACCATTCCTTCGAGCAATTGAAGCGGGAAAAGGATCGCTATCAGCTGATCTTTTGCCGTCACGTAATAGAACACGTGCCGGACCCGACATCGGTTCCGGCTGTATTGGATAACCTGCTGGCACCCGACGGCACGCTGGTGGTGGAGGTACCGAACTATCACTCGCTGTGGCGAAAACTATTCGGGCGATATTATTTCGGACTTTACCTGCCGCGGCATCTGCTGCATTTTGACGAACATACCCTTCGGTATTTGTTCCGCAACTACCGGCAGGTGAAGCTATACCGCAACCACACACCGATCCTTGGGCAGAGCCTGGGGTATGTAGTCGGGCGTGCGATCGGCAATCTGGGCCTGGTCGGACTTTGCCTTTTTCCGCTGCAGGTCCTGGTGGATCGAATCGCTCGATCGTCGAGTGTGCTGTCGCTGGTGCTCAGAAAGCAGAAAAGATGACTACTGCAGCAGAAACGAAGCTGGATATCACACTGGGAGTTCCTTTTCAAAACAGCGCAGCGTACCTGCCGGACCTGTTGAAAGGCCTTCAGATCCAGAGCCACCTTCCGGCGCAGATCCTTTTTGTAGATGACGGCTCCAGCGACGAATCGCTGGACATGGTGGGCACCTTTGCCGCCCGGCATCGGGGCTGGAATATTCGCATCGATCGAAATCAATCGAGCATCGGAATCGGCGCCGTCTACAACCAAATCGCGATCGCATCCCGGCAAACATGGGTACAAATATTGGATGCCGACGACTATTTGTTGAAAGGCTATTACCGCGAGATCGCACCGTACCTGAGCGGCAGCTATGCGGGGATTGTCACCGCCGCCCGCTCAAATCTCGTCCTGCTGGACCTGCTCAATGTTGCAGCCGGCCCCCTCGTGCCGAAGAATTTGCCACGCCGGCTGCCTGTGCTGGGTGGGTTGGCCACCCGATCGGGAGTCGTCTATCGAACTGCCGAGCTGCAGGGCGAGCCGTTCATCGACCCGGCCTTTGACGGTTCGGATATCCTGCACCTGAGCAAGCTGCGCGCCGGAGGCTGCTTCGCCTACGTGCGAAAGGCACGCGTATACTACCGGGTGCACCCCAGCGCTGTGACGAGTCGATTGGAATCCGTCAGCCCATATCGGCGTCAACTCCAACACCATCCGAATGCTGGTTTGCTTTACCGTCTCGATTACGTGCTGCGAAAAAAGGCCTTTGCCTGGCTCAGAAAGCTGGACTTCTAGTGCGCATGTCTGACAGCGGCTTTTTAGCCGGGCTGATACGCCCAATTACAGCGAAACGCCGCCCATAACATATTTTCATCCCGGTTGATTCGGCAGGACACGCTTCTATACGGAATCGCCGGAAGTGACAGAAAAACCGATAGATTCATTCATCGACAACCGTGGATATGATGTGAAAACTCGCACATGGATAAAAATCGCCGTCAGTGTCGGTCTCCTGGGGTGGTTTCTGGCCGGCATGGACCTGCGACAGCTTCGCACATACCTGACTGGCATTCCTGGCGGTGAAGCGCTGCTGATCCTTGGTCTGTATGCCGCCGCCTGGCTGGTAAACACGGCAAAGTGGAAAACCTTGCTGAGCGGCCAATCCTTTTTGCGGCTTTTTGCCCTCAACATGATCGGCCAGTTCTATGCCCTGGTGCTACCGGGCCAAATTGCAGGGGAGGTCGTAAAAGCCTGGAAACTCATCGGTCGCGCGGGACAGACCCCAACGGTCGTTACTTCCATTCTCATGGATCGACTGACCGGTGTAATGAGCCTGTTGTGGGTTGGACTCATCGGAGCAAGCCTTACTTCGACGGCTGCCGGGGCCGGCTGGGCCGTTATCTTCGGCGTTTTTATTCTGGGCTTCGGCCTGGCGGCCGTCCTGATGCGCCTTGATTCATGCAGAATCTGGAGTCGCAAGGGATTAACGGCAATCCGAAATCGAATTCCCGCCGCGGCGGGAATTACCGATGTGCTGATGAACTGCATCGATGCCTGGATCGGCTACCTGCATACGCCGGCCCGCCTCGTGCCGGCAACGCTGCTGGGGTTGGTGTTTCAGTGCCTGGGGGTCTACATATTGCACCGAATTGCGCTAAGCATCGGCGTGCATGTGGCATTTGTGGATTGGTGCTGGATTTTTACCGCTGTATCACTGCTGCTGCTTCTGCCGATTACCATCGGCGGAATCGGGCTTCGAGAAGGCGCCATTCTGGTGCTGCTGTCCGGGCTCGGTGTGTCGGGCGAAAAGGCCCTGGCCTGCTCTTTTGCGCTGTTCGGGCTTCAGGTTCTCGCCGCTGCTGCCGGCGCCGCGTTGGACCTGGGATTGATTGTTCGGAATGGATTCAAGGCATAAACACTGTCGCTAAACATCGGAGGAGACCCGGTCACCTCACGCTCGTTGAATCCCGTTTCTGCTATGCCGGCACACGGCCCATATCAACAAAATGGCCAGCATCACCCACCCGCCGCAGGTAACC
>JAHEIV010000204.1 GCA_024639205.1 Deltaproteobacteria bacterium
AAGTTCCAGGTATTCCGGAATCTGGATCAGATCTGCGGTGCCAAAGCGATCCTGGCAACCAACACCTCGTCGATACCGATCGGACGGATCGCGGCCCAAACCGGCCGGCCGGAAAAAGTCATCGGAATGCACTTCATGAACCCGGTGCCGGTCATGAAGCTGGTGGAAGTGATTCGCGGTATC
This sequence comes from Deltaproteobacteria bacterium, assembly GCA_024639205.1. GTDB lineage: Bacteria > Desulfobacterota > Desulfobacteria > Desulfobacterales > SG8-13 > SG8-13. The sequence goes on from JAHEIV010000204.1 coordinate 184, forward strand.
GCCACCTCGCAGGAGACCTTTCAGACAACCCGGGACCTGACCCTGCGATTTGACAAGACACCGGCCGAGGCCAACGATTATCCCGGTTTTATCGCCAATCGCATCCTGATGCCGATGATCAACGAAGCCGTATATTGCCTTTATCAGGGGATCGGAAAGCGGGAAGACATCGACACGGTGATGAAACTGGGCATGAACCATCCAATGGGTCCGCTGGCCCTGGCGGACCTGATTGGCCTGGATACCTGCCTGGCAATCTTGCAGACCCTGTATCACGGTTTTTGCGATTCGAAGTACCGTCCCTGCCCGCTGTTGCGAAAGTACGTGGAGGCCGGCTGGTTGGGAAGGAAAACGGGGCGGGGGTTTTACGAATACAACTGAAACCTTTCTGCAAAATGCGGTTAAAGGCCCGAGGCCTGCTTGTCCCGCGAATCTACAACCTCACGCACGAAAAGTTTACGCTCGCACGAGTAGTTTTCAATTCACAGCGACATCCTGCACTGAACCCCGATCCACTATTTTGGCGACAGGTTCTGATCTGTGTGTGAGATGGATCGTTTCCACCTTATAAAAATAAGGGGCTGCCCATTATGGGTGCAGCCCCTTATTTGGTATCAAAGGTCGAACCGGATCCTGCGTTTTTTACGAGAATATCTTAGCTGCCAGCTCGATGTCTTCCGGGCAGAAAACAAACAGGCATTTCTCTTCGGGTGACGAAACCGAGCCGTACACGTAGTTGATGTTGATTCCCTCCTCGCCGAACCGGGATGCAATCTTGGCCAGTTCTCCCGGACGGTTATCCAGCTCCAAGGCAATTACCGGCATAATGTCAAATATGAAATCGTGACGGGAAAGCAGATCGACGGCCCCGTCGGTGTCCCCCACCAGCAACCGTATCAAAGCAAACTGGGCCGAATCCTTACGCATGGAGTTGTAGCTGGCCGCCGACGCAATTCGCTGCAGCGATTTTCCCCGGGCCTTGAAAAGCTCCTGCACATAAGCGGATGCGTCCTGAATGGTGAGTGCGTCGATGTTGATCCCCGCTTCACTGAAAATGGTCGTCAGCCGGCCAAGCTCTCCCGGCACATTTTTTAAAAATAGCGATATCTCCGTTCTGACCATAACACGATACTCCTCTGTCAAATTTGAAGATGGGGTAGACTGTAGAAGAATCGGGGATGGATGTCAACCGACAACCAAAGAGGTTATTCTACGATGGTCAATGCTGCGTTTATCTACCGCTGATCCGGCAAACTCGTCTGCCGTCTGGGTGACCGATGATAAATACCTTCGACTTTCGCACGTTTTCCGGTGGCGCCTGAACCCGGCGTGAAGAAGAATCATGAAAAAGGCGGGCGTCCTCGTAAGGTGCGTCAGCGTTGCGGTCCGCCGAAACGCTCTTTCACCGCGAACCTGTCGGGGGAGCCGTCCTCGAGTCGGGGCAGCTTATCGACAAATTCGACATACTGGGGTTTTTTGAAACTGGCAATCCGCTCACCGACAAAACGGGTCAGTTCATCGGCCGCCAGAGTGCTGCTCGGCGTAAGCTCACACACGGCCTTGATGCCCTCCTTCCACTTCGGGTCCGGCACCCCGAAGACAACGGTATCCACCACTGCCGGGTGCTGTCGAATGATCTTTTCCACTTCGGCCGGATATACGTTTTCACCGCCCGGTTTGATCAGCTCTTTCTCCGCTTTTCTTCCCTCGTACCACAGGAACCCGTCCTCGTCGAAACGTCCCAGGTCACCGGTGTGATGCCAGCCGCCGCGAAAGGCCTGGGCGTTGTCTTCGGGCAGGTTCCAGTAACCTTTGAAGATCATCGGGCCTTTCATGACGATCTCACCGATTTCTCCGGTTGCAACCGGCCGATCCTGATCATCCACCAGCCGGACATCGGCCAGCTCGATCGTTTTACCGGCCGATCCGGCCCGGTCGCTGTATGGTCCCAGTGTCGCCAGACAGGAAGTTTCGGTCTGACCGTACATAGAGAAAAACGTTCCGCCGGTCGCCTCCTGGTACTTTTCGATGGTCTCGGGTGTGTCCAGCCCGAGCACCGCCCTGAGAGAGCGAATGTCCGTTCTGCTTTTCCCGGCTTCTTCCAGGATGGCAGCCAGAATCGGTGAAAAATTGAACATCAGGGAAACGTTTCTGCGGGCGATCAACTCCACGGCCTGGGAGGCGTCAAACTTGCTCATGTTCACGGTCAGCCCACCGGCGTGAAAGGTGCTGGCCACCATCACGATTCCGGCGATATGAAACAGCGGCAAAAGGTTCAGGTGAACGTCCTGAGGGGTACTTTTGAACAGAACCATCAAGTGCATGCTGGAAAACAAAATGTTGGCGTGGCTGAGCAGCGCACCGCGCGGTCGACCGCCCACTGCGGCGGTATGGATGATGACAAATCCGTCGTCTGCACCAACGACCGATTCCTCCGAGTGCAGTGCCCGATCGTCTCCGGATAGTGAAGCGAGCGGCTCGAACCGGCCCTTGTCGGCTTTTAGGTTAAAACACTTGCGCACACTCGGCATTTGCGATCGGTGCTCTTCGATCACTTCCTGGTATTCGCTGTCAACAAACAGCGCTGTCGGTTCGCCGTCGTTGAGGTTGAAGGTGACCTCCTGCGGGGAAAGGCGCCAGTTGACCGGCAGCAGGATGGCGCCGATGGCCGCTGCAGCGCCGTAGAGCAGAAAAAACTCCAGGCTGTTTTTGCCGAGTACCCCCAGGCGGTGGCCCTTCTGGATGCCGACCTGTTTCAGGCTCTGCGCCAGGCGATCCACCATCTGCTTGTACTGCCGGTAAGAGACCGCTCTTTCGTCGTCCACTTCTTGCCAGGCAGTTCGATCGCCGAAGATCTGCGCATTGCGCCGAATCAGATCATAAAACGTGAAGTCATAAAGGCCCATAAACAGATTTCCCCACTATTATTGCCGATAGCTGCGCCGGCAGGAGGGTGCGGATCGCCCGCAGGCGATCTGCACTCCCTGATCGAATGGATTGCTCAGCCGCCCAAATCCCATGGGCGCCAGGCGGTGCATATTTGACGTTTATGCTTTACCCGGTCATGAAATACCCACCCTATGGATGCTGCCCCAAGAACCGGGGGCGGCAGCGCTTAGTGATCATGGGAAGGTAGCTTCAAACGGCACCACGCGAACCATATCGCCGGCCTTGAAAATGGCCGCCCCTTCGGCAACACCGACTGTGTAGGCAAAGTCCGGCGCTCCGGTCCACCATTTCTCCAGTGCATCCCAGGGAGACATGCCTTTTTCCTTCAACATCATGGCACCGGGCAGCAGCAAGGTCAGCAGGGTCTGCCGGGTATCGAAGATGGCCGGCACCCGCACCTGGTTGGTTTTGCCGGCCGGGATCCACATGGTCTCCGGGGAACTGACGGTGTTCACCTCGAATTCTTCAAACATGACCGAGAACTTGAACCCATCCAGCTCGATCGGATAGCCGGTATTGTTTGCAATGTCGAAAATAAACGCCATCATCATGGGGGCACCGTAGTTGCCGGCGTTTCCCTTGGTCGGTTTCACCTTGCTGGAAAGATAGTAATAGCCGACGTAATAGGGCACCTCCACGTGGCTCAGGGTGATGGTGGGATCTGTAAAATTCTTCTCAGAAGGTGTTGCAGCGCAGCCGGTCATAAGCGCGGCTGCGACAAAAACACTCAAAGCTACCATCAGAATCGATTGTTTCCGCATCTTCTTCCTCCCTCACTTGCTTTTAAGGGTTAGGTAAGCCATCTTTTTCTTCGCTTGTAATGCTTAACGTCGCGAAAGCTTTTTCTGCTCCCGAAGTCGGTCATCCCGAGGTAAAAATCCTTGATGTCCGGATTGTCGCGAAGTTTCTCGGCCGTATCGTCCATCACGATACGGCCATTTTCCATCACGTAGGCATGCGGTGCGACATTCAGGGCCAGCTTGGCGTTTTGCTCCACCAGGAGGATGGAAATGCCTTCTTCCTGGTTGAGCTTGGTGATGATGTTGAAGATCTCGTGGATCAACAACGGCGCCAAGCCCATGGACGGCTCATCGAGCAAGATGAGCTTGGGGCTGGTCATCAGCGCGCGCCCGACAACGGTCATCTGCTGCTCGCCGCCGCTGATGAAACCGGCGGTTTCAGTGCGCTTCTCTTTCAGACGCGGAAAGTAATGATAGACCATATCCAGGCCTTCTTTTACCGAGCGCCCGAACTTGCGCATGTGAGCACCGACTTTCAGATTCTGCTCGACGGTCAGGTGCTCGAAAACCCGGCGGCCCTCGATCACTTGCACGATGCCCATTTTGGCGATCTTTTCAGGTCCCATGCGGTCGATGCGATCTCCGATAAACTCGATCGAGCCGTCGGTAACCTGTCCGTCCTCATGCTTGAGCAGGCCGGAAATCGCCTTCAGGGTAGTGCTTTTGCCAGCCCCGTTCGCCCCCAAGAGCGCTACGATGCCGCCCTTGGGGACCTCGATGGAAACACCCTTTATGACGAGAATCACCTCGTGATACTTCACCTCGATGTTGTTGATCTTTAGAATGGATTCTGGTGTCGACAAATCGATGACCTCCCTTACCATCCAAGCCACTCTCTTTCCCACTTGCCCGGCCAGCGACCTTTCAGGTCCACCACCGTCAGCAGCTCGATCTTGCCGTTCACCACTTCATAGATCGGGATCTTGCCGGCGATGCGATGATCGTTCGCCGAGTAGGTGAGCGGTGCGCCGCCCAGACCGAGCTCGTATCCATTCATGGTTTCAAACCCGTTTTTCAGGATACTCGGGCCGCTGAGATCACCGGCTTTGTCCGCCCGCTTGAGCGCTTCCCAGAGGGCCAGCGCGTTGGACCATCCCTGAATGGCCCGCACGGTGCGTTTTTCGATGGGCACACCCGGGTTGTATTTCTTGCCGTAGGCAACCACTTCGCTCATCAAGGGCTGGTCTTCGCCGTAGAAAGCGCAGACAGCCGCCCCCAGGGCTCCGTTGGCGGCTTCGCCGGCCAGCCGGGGCAGGTTTTCGTCAATTCCCCAGTTGTTGATGATGTGATCGGCGCCCAGCCCGAGTGAATAGGCATCGCGCAGGGTAGAAGCCACCGACATGGTGGTGTTGCCGTGCCAAACCAGATCCGGTTTGAATTTCTTCATGGCCAATATCTGGCTCTTGGTGTCGATGGCGAAAAGGGAGACGTCCTGATCCGGACCTACGTCAAAGCCCAACAGCTTCGCCTGATCCTTTACCGCCTTGATGGGCGCGCTGGAATACGGAGAAGCAAACATGTAAGAGCAGGCAAATCGCGGTTTTCTTTTTCCGTAGTCCTTGTGCTTCGGCCATTTTATGTCGAACCAGGCCGTGATGGCCGCCCTCGCATTGGAGGAGTAATCGGTTGCGGCAAACAGGTTGTAGGGCGTCTTTTGCGGATTGGTGAGATGTGCGGAATATGAGGCCGATACGTACGGCATTTTCTCCTTGGTGACCGTCGGAGACAGGGCTTCCGTATCACCGGTGCCCCAGCCGAGCACCGCAACGCACTTGAGCCGCTTGAAGAGCTTGTACTTGGTCAGCGCCTCCGGCACGCGGTAGCCGTAATCGAACTGGTACAGCTTGATCTTCTTGCCGTTGACCCCGCCATTGTCGTTAATGTAATGAATCGCCTCGGCGATTCCCAGGGCGTAATCCTTGCCGACGT
>JAHEIV010000205.1 GCA_024639205.1 Deltaproteobacteria bacterium
AGATTTTTGCCATCTGGTCCCGCTTTATCCGCCTGAAAGGCGGACCGGGCGCAGCGAACCGACGCAAAAGAGTCCGCGCTTTCATGGTCTATCTGATTGCTGCCGTGGTGTTGCTGGCACCACTGGCATCGATAGCGGCCGCTGTATTGAACGTGCTGAAAAGAGAAAAAATCCGCGCCGAGGTCGAGTATTTTTCACAAAACGCGTTGAGGTAATTCAACGTAAATGATAAAATAAAATCCGTTGCTGCTGCCGCCTGCATCAGCAACGGGCTCAAACCTTTGGAGAACACCGTTCGGCAATCTATTTCCGCAGCCATCGTCTGATTTCAATGATCCTGTGCAGATGGAAATCCCCCGCTCGGCTGTTTGAGATCCTCACCGAAAAGGAAGCGTTGCATCGGATTGGCAAATATGGATGTTTACATAAACGACCTGTCGTCATTTTTACCCAACGACCCGGTTGACAACGAGGCGATTGAAAACGTGCTGGGAAGGATCCACAACATTCCGTCCCGGGTAAAACGAATCGTTCTCAAAAACAACCAGATAAAAACCCGCCACTACGCCATCGATCCGCAAACCGGCGAATTGACCCATACCAATGCCGGGTTGACCGCCGAGGCTGTGCGAAAACTGCAGCCTTACGCCGATTTCAGCCCGAATGAAATCGAATGTCTGAGCTGCGGTACGACCTGCGGAGACCTGCTGTTTCCCGGACACACCCTGATGGTGCTCGGGGAGCTGTGTATCCCGGCGTGTGAAGCGGTGACAACTCACGGTATCTGCATCTCCGGGATGACGGCCTTAAAATATGCGATGATGAACGTGGCGACCGGTTTTTCCAACAATGCCGTGGCTGCCGGATCCGAACTGGCATCGTCCTTTATGCGGGCACAGTTCTTTACCGCCCATGATAACCCGGACACCGATGTCGAAAAGAGGCCCATGGTGGCTTTCGACGCCGATTTCCTGCGCTGGATGCTTTCCGATGGTGCCGGTGCCGCCTTTCTTTCCAACCGCAAAAACCCGGACCGGGTTACCCTGCGGGTGGATTGGATCGAAAACATTTCCTATGCAGGCGAACTGGAGACCTGTCAGTTCAGCGGTGGAGTGAAAACAAAAGACGGCAGGATTGTCGGGTGGCGGGAGTTGGAGCGGCTCGATCCCAAGTCCCGCAAGCAGATCTTTGCCGTCAAGCAGGACATTAAATTGCTCGATCGAGAGATCGTTCGAACCGCCATCGATCGAGCCCTTGTGCGGGTGATAAAAAAATACGGGTTGAAACCCGCCGACATCGACTGGTTTTTACCACACTACTCCTCGGGCTATTTCCGGGACAAATTCCATGACCGGATGGCAGAGATCGGATTTCACATCCCTTACGAGAAATGGTTCACCAATCTTTACCAAAAAGGCAACACCGGCAGTGCCGCTATTTATATTATCATCGAAGAGCTGTTCAAATCCGGGGATCTGAAGGAAGGTCAAAAACTGCTCTGCTTCATTCCCGAGAGCGGCCGGTTTTCACACTGCTATATGATGCTCAGCGTCGTGTGACGTCAACACGCGCAGCGCTGAACCGGCGCTGCATCGAGATGGTCGGAGATATAAGCGGCAAGCGATTTCAGGGATTGGAATACCCTGCGGTCGGTGATGCGCAGACCGTATTGCTGCTGAATGGCGACGGCAACTTCCACCGCATCCAAAGAATCGAGTCCGAACAGCGAGTCCGGTCCGAACAGCGGCGTTTCGGTCGGCAGCGGTTTCGGCACCGGCAGGGTAACGTTGCAGGTTTCAACGATCAGCTTGATAAGGTTGATTTGCAGTAGCTCCATATGGGTTCCTGCCGATACTTTTCCCGCCTGACACACCCGTGCCAAGCCGGTTGTAAGTTCTTACGCGGTTTTTCGCATACCATCAATTGCCATAAACGATTGCAGACATCCGGTCAGAAGAAATCCCCGACTGCTCGACTATTTTACCCTTTGTTCTGTACCCGGCGCAAGAAATATATTCGGGCCACCGCCAGATTAGCGAGAAAAAAAGCCAGCAGGGCGGCGACTTCCGGCCACACCGTCTTCAGATTGCCCCCGCGAACAAACAGGTCGAGGAAGGCATCCAGCCCCCACGAAAGCGGGGAGAGGATGCTGATCTGCTGCATGATTTTCGGCATGGCATACACCGGGACCATTACGCCGCCTATGGCTGCAGCGATTACCACCGAGATGGGCCCGAACATGGATGCCTGCTCATACGTCCGCAGAACCGTACCCAGCATGATTCCGTAGCCGGTGGCCGCCAGCACGGCGCTGATCGCCACGATGAGGATCGCCGGCAGCTCCGGCCCCATTTCCAGAGGCGGGGTCCCCAGCAGCGGCAGCAGGAACCGGCCGATGCCATAGATCGCGACAATTTGCATAATGCAAACCAGCACATAGGCGATGATCTTGCCGACAATTACGGTAAGATAAGGGACCGGCAGGGAGAGCAGTCTGAAAAAGGTTCCGTCCCGCCGCTCCTTTATCAACGATCCGGCCAGGGGCAGCACGATGAAAAAAATGCCAAACAGCGTCCAGGCCGGCACGTTTTGCTGCACGGACGTCGGTATCGAGCCCGCGCTGCCGGTGGAAGCGGCAGCCTCTTCGAATGTCAAAACGGGCGCATCGCCCCAATCCAATTGAAGGTCGGCCGGCGGCAGCGTGAAGTCTTCCGGCAGGAAGTCACCCATCTCCTTTTGCAGGGCAGCATTTATTTTCAGCGGTAGCAGCTGCCCCAGAGCGTCGAGCTTTTCGTTCACTTCGATTCCCTGCACCATCAACTGCAGGGAGCTGCGAACCGCGGAGCGATACCCACCGATGACCGCCGGATCAAAATACAGGCGGATAACAGGGGTTTGGGCAGTTTGCGACCCGGGCTCCGGCTCCAGTGACAGGGAACCCCTGACGGCCTGGCGCGCCTTGTGCCGGACAGTCTTGGTCAATCCGTCCGGCAACACCACGCCGAATTGAAAATCCCCTCTGTCAATGGCCGCTCTCACCAGCTGTTCGTCGAACTCTTCGTCTGCCGCTGGTTTGCGCACGGTGAGCTTGCCGGCATCGGCCAGCTTTTGTTCGACAAGCGCTCCGAGCTCGCCCGCATCCCGGTTGACCAATAGGATACGGGTTTCGCTTTCGCCCACCGTTTTCAAAACATTTTCTTGCACCAGTGTAATCACCAGGACCAGAACAGCCGGCATCGCAAACAGCACCAGCAGTCCGCCCCGGTCTCTTTGCAGCAGCAGCAGCTCTTTATATACAGTGGCAAGCAGTTTGGTCATGCGCGGGTGATTCCCTGGTGAGCGGTTTTCATCAATCGTAATCGATTCGGCTGAACAGAATTTATCGCCTAAAATATACCCGATGGCAGCGCTGCGGGTTAATCCCGCAGATGTTTTCCGGTCAGTTTTAGAAACAATTCCCCTAAATTACCGCAATCCGGGTGTTTATGGATGAGTGATCCGGGCGACCCTTCTTCGATTACCCGGCCCTCATCCATGACAGCGGCCCGCGTGCACAGCTGCTGGGCCTCCTCCATGTAATGGGTGGTGTAAATCATGGTCGTACCGCCGTCTTTGAGGATCAGCAGCTTTTCCAGGATCAAATTACGGGACTGGGCGTCAATCCCAACGGTCGGCTCATCGAGGAAAACCAGCCGGGGCGCGTGCAGGATACCCGCGGCCAGGTTCACCCTGCGCTTCATGCCCCCCGAGTACCGGCTGACTGCCTGGTCGGCTTTGCCGGTCAGGCCGACCAACTGCAGGGTTTCCGCAATCCGATCCCCCAGCTCCGATCCTTTCAGGCCGTACAATCGACCGAAAAACGACAGGTTCTCCCGCGCGGTCAACTCCGCATACAGGGCGATATCCTGTGGTACCAACCCGATCAACCGCCTGGCCTGCCTGCGATGGCGAACAACGTCCCAGCCGTAAATTTCCACCTGCCCGCTGGTGGGAAGCAGGCCGGCGGTCATGATGGATATGGCGGTTGTTTTGCCGGCCCCGTTCGGGCCGAGAAGACCGTATATTTCACCGCTGCCGACCGCCAGGTTGAAGTTCTGCAGTGCCGGCTGGGCCGCCTTCGGGTAGATTTTCACCAAATCGGTGACCGCCAGCGGGATTTTTACTGCCATCGCGCGATCCGACGGGTCATTCGCTTTGGAGGCGCAAGCATTCATTGTTCCGACACGGCTCCTTCTTTGAAAGGCAGAATCAATTGCGATGCATTGTCACCAGTCCAAACGCACCGCCGGCCCCCAGTTTCAGGCAGCTGACGCGGCTGACGGCCGCCTTTTCTCTTTTCCGGACGGTTTGCAGGTCTTGCATTGCCGGCCAGGGGCAGATGTACGAAGGGATCATATGGCCGGATTTGAGTGAAAGGGCTGCGATGGCCATATCGAAAGCCATGCCGATCGGAAGCGCGCCGTACAGTGGGCTGTACACTGCGGCTCGGCATTGATCAGGCAGCAGTGCAGCGTAGCCGGCATCGTACTGGCTGAAGCCGTCTGCTCCCAGTATTACCGGGCTTTTCAGGGGAAAATTGACGCTGCCGCGCTCAATGTTCCCCAGCTGCACATCCTCTATGCACCCATAAGCGGATGAGGATATTTCCTCCCTGGAAAGCACAAAGAAACACGATCCTTCGCCGACAATCACCTGCGGGTGCCCGATCGGATCGGCGGTTTCCGGCAGTGGGCCGGCATTGCCGTACCGGCAATGCCAGTAATAGCCCAGCACCTTGCAGAATTCATCCACACCGCCCACCAGAACGCGCTCGACTCGCTCTTCCTTCAGCCACTGGACCGCATTCAACAGTGCCGATGGCATAGACATGTCATAATGGCTGATCGACAGGTTGGGTCCCAGCTGTCGTAATAGAATGGAGATGTGCCCCGCTGCGGCATTGTGTACCGAATTGGAGAACTTGGTCGGCGAACCGCTGGGATCACCGGCGGTGATGACCGAATGTTGAAAGTCAAACGTGTTGCAGGTGGCTCCGTAGCCGGTGGCCACAATGATTCCCATGTGATCCGGTTTCGATTCCAGAAGGTCGGCATCTTCCAGGGCCAGAAAGGCTCCCAGCAGTGCCATGCGGATGTAGTGGTCGATGCGGCGTAACTCGCGTTTGCCGACAAACGATTGAATCGAAGTCGTGTCGGCAAGCAGAGCGGGAATTCGGATCGGGCCCTCGGAGGTCTCCAGCGAAACGGTTTGGATGTGGTTTTTGCCGGCGTTCAGCGACCGGCATAAAGCCGAAATTCCGGTCCCGAATCCGCCAACGGCTCCGATACCCTCGATAGTTATGTTCAACGCTACGCTATCCTTTTCCCAACACCAATACGGCATTGCTGCCACCGAACGCCAGGGTCTCGGAGATGGCGACCGATCCGGCGATGGTGGTGTTTTGTGCGACGGGCATGCAGGGAAGCTCCGGATCCGGTACGGAAAAACCGGCACTGGCCGGAATCCGCCCGGTTTCCACACAGGCGACCGTAAAGGCAGCCTCGATGGCCCCCGAAGCCCCAAGGGTGTGGCCGGTGTACCCCTTGGTGGACAAAAAGGGAATCCCCGGCAGCATGTCGCTGAGTACGATGCTTTCGGTCCGGTCATTGTCGATGGTGCCGGTGCCGTGCGCGTTGACAAACGCGATCTCCCCGGGGCTCACCCGCGCGGATGCAAGCGCTTCTTCAATGGCCCGGCGCAATCCTTTGCCGTCGGGCCGCGGTTTCGTGAAATGATAGGCATCTGAGGCGGAGCCATAACCCATCACGTATCCCCGGGCGGTGAGATGCAGCTCACCGCCCGGGGATACG
>JAHEIV010000206.1 GCA_024639205.1 Deltaproteobacteria bacterium
AATATGAATACACAGAACGATTCATCAGGAAATCCTTTCGGCTGTTGGATGATTGCGGTGTAAGAGCAGGTCAAGTGCAAATTATACTTACAATAAAGCCGAGATTGATAAAGTAAAGAAGCGATTTTATTAAGAGAGCCGCTTCTGCAAGGGGCAGCCGTAATGCCGGTTGGGGGCACCGATCGATTTTTCGCTGTTGTAGTCGACTTCGAACGGCTGCCTGACGGTTGATGGCCGGGTTGACCGGTTCATCGAGGGGTTGTGAACGGTGAACCGGCAAATAGAAAGGGCCGCGATAAACGCGGGAGCGATATCGGGTGGTGATTATTCTTCTTCCTTCAGGATCATGCGCGCATCCACGATGCTGAGACCCTTTTCATGCACGATGACCGGGTTCAAATCCATTTCCGCTATTTCCGGATAGGATTCGATCAGCTCCGAGCAGAGCACCAGCAGTTTTTGCAGGGCCTTTTTATCGGCGGGCGCGGTGCCGCGGGCCCCATCGAGGATCGGATGGGATTGGGTCTCATTGATCAACTTGCGGGCCCCGGAGAGTGTCAGCGGAAGCACCCGGAACGCAACGTCCTTGATAATTTCAACCATGATGCCCCCCAGACCGTACATGATGACGGGGCCGAACTGGTCGTCGTACTTGGTGCCGATGATCACCTCCACACCGCTTTTGGCCATCGGAGAGACCAGGATGCCGCGGATGTCGGCAGCAGGATTGAACCGGTGGGCGTTGTCGATAATCTGCTTGAAAGCCTTTCGAATGTCCGGCTCTCGTTTCAGCCCGGTGCGAACGCCACCGGCGTCGCTTTTGTGCAGGATGTCCGGAGAGACGATTTTAAGCACCACCGCGCTCTCCATTTCTTTGGCTATGGCCAAGGCTTCATCGGCGGTTTTGGCTACCCGGTCGGGTAAAACCGGGGCGCCCTGGATTTCCAGCAGCTGCTTGGCTTCTGGTTCCAGCAAAGCGGCGCGTCGCTCTGCGCGGGCATTTGCAATGATTTTGCTGCCGGCTGCCTTGCGATGGGAATGCCAGTTCATCACGAAGCTGTCCTTGGGGTGGTACTTTTTCAGGTAGTTCCCGTAGTGGGCCAGCACGGCTGTGCACGTGGCGGCGATTTCCAGCGAGTCGTAGACCGGAATGCCATAGTAGCGCAGCAGTTCGAGCGGGTGCGGTTTGGCACTGTTGAACAGGCTGTGCACGACGATGGGCTTGGTTCGTTTTTTCACCAGTTTGCCCATCCGATGCGCGGCGTCTTCTTCCAAAAACCGCAGCGATGCGGCGAACCGAATGCCGTATCCGCCAAACAGCCCCACCAGCAGCACGCCGCCGATACGGGAGTCTTTCAGCAAAATGTCGGCGCACTGGGCGAAAATAGTGGGGTCGGCGTCGGTGCCGCCGGCCACATCCACCGGGTTGACCACCGAGGCGGCTGCCGGCAGAATTTCTTTTAACTGCTGCTGCGTTTTTTCACCGAGTTCCGGGATGTCGATACCCAGGTCGGTGAGAATGTCTGCGGCGATGGTGGCGTGCCCGCCGCCGTCGGCCAGGATGGCAACGGTGTTGGTCTTGATGGGAGGCAGGCTCGACAGGGTTTCTGCCACAGGAAAAAGCTCATCGGAGTTTTCGATGACAATGATCCCCGCCCGCAGGAAGGCGCCCCGGGCCACCTCGGAAATACCGGCCAGCGCGCCGGTGTGCGAACCTGCCGATTTCTTGCCGGTGCTGCTGCGGCCGCTTTTGAGTAAAATGATCGGTTTTTCCAGCGTCGTTTTGTAGGCCTGCTCCAGAAACGCACGGCCCTCGCGCATGCCCTCCACGTACATCAGGATGGCCCTGGTGTTCGGATCCTCGCGGAAAAACTCCAGGTATTCGTGAAATTTGATATCGGTCTCGTTTCCCACGCCCACGTAGTAGCTGAAACCTTTGTGGCTTTTCACCGAGGCTTCGGTGATCAGCGTAAGGGCCATGTTGCCGCTTTGGGCCAACAGCGCGATGTCTCCCTTCGGTGCGTTGCGTATGCCCACCAGGTTCATGTTTTCCTGCAGATTGATCATCCCCGAGGTATTCGGTCCGATCAGGCGGATCCGGTTTTTGTGGGCGATCCGCAGCAGTTCCTCTTCCAGTTTACGACCATCGCGGCCGGTTTCGCCAAAGCCGCCGGCCAAGATGACGGCCCCTTTGATCTTTTTTTGGCCGCAGTCTTCCAACACGGCCGGTATGGTCCGGGCCGGCGTGGCGATCAAGGCCAGATCCACCGGGTCCTTGATGTCGGTGACTTTTGCATAGCATGGGAGTCCGAGGATGCTTTTCTCCTTGGGATTGACCGGGTAGATTTTACCGGCGTACTTATCCTCCAGCAGGGTGTTAATCGTTTGAAATCCTCGTTTGGTGACATCTTTTGAGGCGCCGATGACGGCCACCGACTGGGCGTTTAGGACGGGATGTAATGACATGTTTTCCTCTGCGGCGTTATTTCTTCTTTCTCTGCTCGAAATCCCTCACGGATTCCTGCCTTCCCCCGGTGAGCAGGCAGGCCAGACGGGCCTCCACTTCATAATCCATCAGGGCCTCCAGGCTGGCCTCGCTGCGGGCCATCAGCAGCCCCCGCTTGATCATCTTTATGGAAAACGCCGGGTTGGCGGCGATTTGCGCCGCCATTTTCAGTGCCGCATCCATCAATTTTTCCTGCGCAACGGTGCGGTTGATCAGCCCGATGCGCTCGGCCTCCCGGCCGCTGACGGACTCACCGGTAAAGAGAAGCTCTCTGGCTTTTCCGGCTCCGATCAGATCCTGCAGCAGGCGCAAGGCCCCACCGGCAGTCGAAGAGGACGCCTTGACTTCCGGTGATCCCATCTGGGCCTGCTCGGCGGCAATGCGGATGTCGCAGGCCAACGCAAGCTCAAATCCGTTTCCCAGCGCGTAACCGTTGATCGCAGCGATGGTCGGTTTTTCGAAACGAATGATTCTACGGAAAGTTTCCTGATACTGCTCCAGGTAGATGCGATGGTCTTTCAGGCTGCGACTCTTTGCTTCCCTCAAGTCGACACCGGTAGAAAAAGCCCGGCCTTCGCCCGTGAAGATGAGCACCTTCACGGACGCATCTTTCAAAACCTCGTCCAAAGCGATCTCGATGTCGAGCCACATCTGCCGGTTCATGGCATTGAGCACCTTGGGGCGGTTTAACCGGATCGTGGCGATTCCGGCATTTTTTTCATAGATAATGCACTCCAGTTTTTCCATGCGCGTCGAGCTCCCGTTTCAAATGGATGTTCGATCGATCTGTCGATTCGGTATTTTCTCCGCCGGGCGGAAATAATATGACAGTTGCGGGTCAGGTGATGTTGGGCATCAACGTCCACTTGATGAACCAGAATCGATTTTCCGGATCCTGATCCAGGCATACGATACCGCCATTTTGAAACTTGAAGACCGGTTTGTCAATCGATCCGGTGATCAGGTAAGCGGTCAGCCGCTCCATGAAAGGCAGGTGCCCGACCAGCATCCGGTTTTCTTCGGCAGAAAGGGTCTGCGCGACGGCCGTAACATCGTCCATGGGCTTCAAGCCGGACCGCTCCGCGATTCTATCCTTCGCATCGAGGGCGGCAGCGAAAATTTCCGCGGTTTGGCGGGCCCGCTTTTTCCCACTGTGGGATATGCCGGCGACTGCAACACCATAGCCTCTGGCCACGGCAGCGATCATCTCGACTTCCGATTGCCCGTCTTCCGAAAGACCTTTTTCCGGATCGGCGTCTTTCGGCAGGCTCTTGCCGTGTTGAACGAGATAAAGGGCCATATTTTTCCTCCTGCGGCTTACACGAAAAATGATGAGGAAACTGTGAATTAAGTAACGACAACCAGCTGTACGATCGAAAAGCAGATACCAATATACCCACATGGCTTGCGGATGAAAATGGTTTTATTCCATCAATTATCACTTGCGGGCGAGCAACAGGCGTCAGTGGATTGCGCTATGACGGGCTTGCAAAAGCGGATAGGGCCCCTCAGTGGCTGCGACCCTCAAGCACCGCTGCCCGGTGTGCATGAACGCCTGTGGCGCGTGCAAGGCCTGGATTTCAGTGTGCCTGAAACTGATGAATTACTAGCCTCAGAAAGCAGGCGATTCACGCAAAATTCAGGCAATAGCTATTGCCATCAATTGGATAACATTATATATATATGCTCTGGGACCAAAACGGGTGAATCATACCACGATTTGAAACAACCTGTAAGCCATTTCAGGGAATTTTCCATGCGAATCGTTACCAGGCCCGATTTTGACGGGGTCGTCTGCGCGGTGCTGCTCCACGAGGTCGAAGATATCACCGAACCGGTGAAGTGGGTGGAACCCAATGACATGCAAAAAAATCGGGTGAAAGTCCGACCGACGGACATCATTGCCAACTTGCCGTTCAACGAAAACTGCGCCCTGTGGTTTGACCATCATTTCACAAACCGGATCGGGACGCCTTTTGGGGGCGCATTCAGGTCGGCTCCTTCAGCCGCCAGGATCGTCTTCGAGTATTACCAGTCCAGGTTCGAGAAGGATTTTCGTTCGCTGGTCGAGGCTGCCGATCGGATCGATTCGGCAGAGCTTTCTCTGGATGAAGTCCATCATCCCGAAAAGTACGAATGGGTGATGCTCTCTTTAACCATTTCCAACCAGGATGAACCCGATGAAGCTTACTGGAATCGGCTGGTGGAATTGCTTCGCGATAAAACTATTGATGAAGTCATGAACGACCCGGAAGTAAAGAAGCGCTGCGAAGAGACGATCGTGCAAAACAGAGAATACGAGCAGTTGCTGAAGCAATACACCCAAATGAGGGGCCCGGTGGCTGTTACCGATTTTCGACCGCTGGGCAAGGCACCGGCCGGAAACCGTTTTCTGGTGTATTCTCTATTTCCGGAAGCGGTGGTTCACGCAAGGATTCGAACCGACGCCAAAGACCAGGGCAGAATTGTGGTCAATGTCGGCCACAGCATCTTTAACCGCAACTGCAAGGTGAACGTCGGCCTGTTGCTTTCCAGATTCGACGGCGGCGGTCATCCGGGCGCCGGTTCCTGCCGCTTTCCTGACCACAAGGCGGACGAATACCTTGCGCAAATTATCGACACCCTGGTGCGCAATGAGCCCATCGATAGTTGAAGATCGGTTCGGAAACTCGCTGTACGATCCCATCCCAATCCCGATTATCCCAGCAGTTCCCTGATAAACGCAATTGTCTCCGCCGGATCGGGCCGAACCGTGTGGTCCGGGCTTACATTCGACCAGCGGATGATGGAGCTGTCATCGATGACATAGCGAGCCGGCATCGGCAGCCGCCAGGTACCATCGGCATTGAATCGCTGCAGGTCGAGGCCGAATCCAAGGTATACCTTGCGCATATCCTCCGAGAGTTCGTAGACCAAGCCGAATTTCTCGGCCAGCGCGCTGCCCGGATCGCTGAGAATTTCAAAGGTGAGGTGATGCTTGTCGATGACGTGGCGAGTAAATTTTTCGGTTTGCGGTGTAACGGCAACGAGCGTGGTTCCCAGAGAAGCGAATTCGCCGGCTGCCTCCTGTAGAGCCTCCAGCTCCAGGTTGCAGTAAGGTCACCAGGCTCCCCGGTAAAACGCCAGCACCATGGGACCCTTTTTTAATATGTCGGCGGAATTTACAGCGATATCGCTGACATTGTTGAGTTGAAACTGCGGTGCGGTGTCGCCGGTTTTAAGCGCCCGGTCGGCTATTCCGGATTGGACCAGGGCCTCGATGCCGCCCTTCATAACCTTGAAAACTTCGGGTGGGACTTTCTCGGCCGTAGCGGCTTTTGCGGCGTCCATTTTTTCCTGTA
>JAHEIV010000207.1 GCA_024639205.1 Deltaproteobacteria bacterium
AACAACGAACACTGATCGACACCTCCAACATTGTAATTGACGAGATCATCAACGGTCGTCGGGATTGTCTGTTGCTTGCCACAACCGACCAGCCCGAACGATTCGACGCGGCCATCTACCGTCGTTTCGTCGAAAAAGGCAAGATCATCAACATCGCCGATTACTGGAAGAATCCGGAAAATCTCAAGGAGGTCGTGCGCCTCGAGCTGCTGCGGCACGATATCCGGGTGAGCGATTCCCTGGACAGTCGCTGCCACAAAAACACGATCTGTCTGACTCCCGAAGCCCTGGATGCCGCGGTGGAAAAACTATACACCATCTTTGAAGAACGGACGCTAAAGATTATCCCGTCGTATGTGCGCAAGCTGATCGATTCGGTAATCGAGATCAAAGGCGGTTTCATTCCGGAGTACCTGGAAGACTCGCTGCTGGTGCGCCATGCATTTGAGCTGGTGGCCAAAAACTCCTATGGGGAACTGTTCGGCAAGGTGGTGGACCGCATGGACCGTCACGTCAAGTGGGAAGAATACGTCGGTGACGTCAAGGACGTCTTTTCTGAAATGGCAAACAACAGCCTCTTTTACAGTGTCAGCGAAGAAAAAGGTGTGGTGCTCAACGGGCCGCCCGGCAGCGGGAAAACATTTCTGGTCCGGACCTGGTTGAGTGAAAACCAGGATATTCACGACATATCCGCCAGTCCGAGCAGCCTGCAGGACTCGGTCAATCCCATAGATGGTGCGGTGGAAAATCTGGAAAAAGTCTATGACATTGCTAAAATGATCGCTCCTACGGTGGTGTTTTTCGACGAGGGTGACGCACTGGCCCCCAAGCGCAGCGGCGCAGGCGGATCCCCTTCCGACAAGCTGACCAACCGTTTTTTGAACCTCATCGACGGTGAAATACCGCTGAACCGGGTGTTTACCGTGTTAACCACCAACCGGCTAGATATTCTCGATCCGGCCTTGATTCGATCCAAGCGTTTGAAAGTGCTCGAAATTTCCGGTCATCTGCGGAAAAAAGACATCGCCGGCATCATCCTGCAGGCGTTAGGGAACGTTCCACTGGCCGACGGGCTGAACGCCGACACCGTGTTGTCCATCTCCCAGGGTCTTTGCAACACACCGGCAGACTACGCGGCTTTTGTGGAAAAGGCCTGCTCCCTTCGCAGCACGGAATACGAGGTGCTGTTGCGGCTGCGCAACCTGTCGAAAGGCTCCCGCGACCACATGGTCAATTTCATCAAGTTCAACTTCAAAACCCTGGTCGGAATCCTGGGTGCGGTCGGTGCCCCGCAGAAAATTCGGTCCGAAGTCAAAGGCGACCCGGCCGGCTTTCTCAACCAGTACGACAACATCATCGAGTTGCTCGAATACATCAAGGATGTACGGGAGTATCCGCTCATGCCGTCTCACTTGCAATCGGCGCGCCGGGAAATCTCGCAGAGTCCGGTTCGCAAGGGCAAGGTGCAGCTCGACGAATTTCTGGAGGCCGAACTGAGCCAGGAGCCCCAGGTGGGCTTTATCATCGGTGTCGGCGCCAACGATGTGACCGGGATGCTGCTGCCGATCGCCACCAGCCTGACCTACAATATCGGCCCTGAAAAAGTGATTGTCACGGGAGCCGTATCCTCAGCGGCTCCCGCCGCGGCCGAGCTCGACATGGCGGTGAAGATGACCCAGCAATCGGCCCAGGAAGCCCTGACCATGGTTAAAAACTACCTGCAGGATCTCGATCCCAAGGTTAGCATGTCCCGATTGCTGGGGGATTTTTTGGACAGCTACACGATCCACCACCAGCTGCTGACCGCTTCGTACAATGTGGGGGGACCCTCCGCCGGCTATGCTCTGGCGCTGAATACCCTTTCGGCCCTGCTGTTGATTCCGGTTTACAATGATTTCGGTATCACCGGCGCCCCCTGGACCAAGGGTGTTAAAAAAGGTGAAGTGGGCGGCTCGGTAATCATCGGCGGACACAAGAAAAAAGCCCAGAAAGTGCTCATGCACTTGCGGCGCATGTACATGCCGCTGCAAAATTACAAAGATGTGGAACAAGAGTTTCTGGAGAACTACTGGTCGCAGAGCAAAGACATCCTGGGAGTAACCCATTTCGGGGATCTCGTCCCGGAGGTGATGTATCTGGGAGGAGAGTACGAGAAAGAGCTTGAAGATCTGATCGGCCTGCGAATTCAATACAAGCTGAGCAAATACAAAGATGGTCGCTCCAACGAGGAAACAAAGCAGCAAATCCTGCAGAGCAAAGAAACGCTGAAAACCCAGATGGACAAAGAAATCATCAGGCGCCTGCAAGCCGTGCGCCGATACCTTCGCTCGCCCTCACGCGATCCGCACCTTTCCCTGGAGGAGATATTCCGCAAGAGCAAGACAAGGGGTCTGCTGGGGTTCAAGTCACTGCTGGACCGGGTGTCCCGGCGCAAAGATCACCGCCTCGATCCGGACTCGTGACCTCCTCTAACAGTGCTTTGCGCAGAAAATCGAGAGCGGTAGCCGCAAAGATCTTCTTGTTCGACAAACGATCCGGTAAAGAAAAAGCAAACCTTCTGCTTTCCACCCTTTGCGGTCCGGCCAAACCCACGCACAGCGTACCGACTGGCTTTTCCTTGCTACCGCCGGTAGGGCCGGCAATGCCGGTTGTTGCCAGTCCATAGCTGGACCCGGCAATCCGTCGAATACCGACCGCCATCTCTGCAGCAGTCTTTTCATGCACGGCACCGCAGCTGTGCAGTGTCGCTTCAGAAACACCGAGCAGTTGCTGTTTGGCAGCATTGGAGTACGTAACGCCTGCCATCAGGAAATAGTCCGAACTGCCCGACACGTTGGTCAACAGGTGCGAAATCAGTCCACCCGTGCAGCTTTCCGCCACAGCAAGGCTCGCCCGCGCCCTGCACAACTGCTCACCAACAACCGCCTCCAGGGATTTTCCATCTGCAGACAAAAAGTGCACACCCAACTGCCGGCGACTCCAAACAACAGCATCCCGGAGCGTATTTTCGGGCTTTTTCCCCAAAGATCCCCGTGGGCGCAGCCAAACGTGAACCTCCGGAAACTCAGCTCGCACCTCGATGGCTATTTGCGGATAACAGCGGTCAATGTTCGCC
The DNA here is from genome assembly GCA_024639205.1 of Deltaproteobacteria bacterium. Taxonomy (GTDB): domain Bacteria; phylum Desulfobacterota; class Desulfobacteria; order Desulfobacterales; family SG8-13; genus SG8-13. The sequence continues at coordinate 3,116 of JAHEIV010000207.1, forward strand.
AGCGCTTCGTTGACCGCCGACTCACTCAGACCGAAGGTTGTCAGTATCTGCGTTCCCATTCGAAACCGTTGCTCCCGGAAATATTTCGAGCTATCGCGCAGCAGCGGAAGCATCGCGATCCGGCGGCTCCAGGATGAACATCTCCGGTTTGATGTCTGCATCCGGAAACAGCCGTTCGATGCTCAGCAGCAGCCAGGCACCCCTGCTGCCGGATATGCGGATTTTTCGGGGAACGCGGTAGCGTTGAACCGTCTGCAACCCCTCAAACACTACCCGGTAAGACAATTCGCCCTGGCCGTCGAAATATTCTACCATGTGCGGTTCGTTCCGCTTGGCATCCAGATAGATCTTTTCTACCACTTGCCAATACTTTTCCAGGATCAGAACCCGGCTGCCGGTGTTGGTGGTTGCCAGCCTCACTCTCTTGTGCTTGCGGATCGGAAGGCGGCCGGCAAGCAGCAAAACGATATCGCTGGAGCGAACGGGAATCGATATCAGACGATCCAATTGCGGATCGGATGATCGGATCTTATGAAATGAGTCGCCGGCATTGCGCATGTCGACCAAATAAAGGTGCTGCCCATCGGTGGCAAATTTGAGAACCGGCAATCCTGATGCCAAAACAGCAACGCTCAATTTCGCCGGCACCGAAGCGGCCCATACAGCTCTTTCGTTGATCGCAGCGTTGCTGCCGGCGGCCAGCTGAATTCGACCGATACCTTTGAAGGTCACCAGGTTCTGGTTGGATTCGACAAGGTGGGTCAGAAGTTCGCGCGCCGCAGATTCAGCCGCGCGTTCCTCCGGTGTCTGTTTTTGCAGTACGGCACAGCCCGAAACGGAGACAGCCAGAATCAAAACATAAACCGCCACATGAATGCGCCGAACACAAGTATTCATAGATCTTCTTTAATGGTTTTGATCTTCTCTTCTACGGCACTCTTATCCTTGTGGTTGTGTTCCACGGACAGTTCATAATATTTCAGGGCGTTTGTCCTGTCGTTGGTTTTCAGATAGGCATCACCCAGGTGCTCCAGGATGATGGGATCGTCAGGTACCAGTTCGGCGGCTTTTTTTAGAATTTGCAAGGCTTCTTCGTAGAGCCCCTTTTTGTAGTAAACCCAACCGAGGCTGTCGGTAATGTAGCCGTCATCTGGTTTGTACTTCAACGCTTCCTTGATTAATTGTTCCGCTTCGTCTAAATTGCGGCCCAGGTCTGCATACGTGTAACCTAAATAGTTCAGCGCATTGGCATGCTTGGGATCGATTTGGATAACCGTGCGCATGGTATTTATCGAAACTTCTTTTTTCCCCGATTTGTCGTAGACTACTCCCAGGCGAAAGTAAAATTTTGCCTCCTCCGGTTCGATGGCAATCGCCTTTTTCAGCAGATTTTCGGCTTGGACATATTCTTCGTTTTCTTCGTAAAGCGTGCCGAGGAAGTATTTGAAATCGGCATTGTCCGGGTGGTTTTCAACCGCACTTTTCATAAACTCGATGGCTTCGGGGGTCTTGTCCTGCTCCTGATAAAGGAATGCGATGTGCACGACCGCATCGGGATAAAACCGACTGCTTGACTCTACCTGGCGAAAGTGTTGAAGCGCTTTTGCGCTCTGTTTGTCGCCGTAATAGGACAGCCCGGCGATGTGATGCATGTCGGAGCTTTTCGGGGCTCCTGCGAGCATGCCGGCGGTGATAACAACAGCATCTTTGTAGCGATTCGGCTCCAGGTAATTCTGAACAATTTTCAACGTAACGTCGAAATCTTCATCGCTTCGCTGGCCCAGCTCGGTGAATATTGCGTTGGCCTCTTTCTTGCGGCCCTTTTTCCAAAACAGCAACCCCAGCTCCGCAGCTGCTCGGACTTCATTCGGGTTGTTGTGAAGAATTTGCTGGTACGTTCGGATGACCAGCTCGTTTTTGCCCTGGCTTTCGTATATTTTTACCATTTCGTAGCGCGGCTCCAACAACGCCGGTTCGATTACCAGGGCTTTTTTGAAAGCTTTCTCCGCTTTAGCGAGGTGACCTTGCTTTGTGTATATTTTACCCAAAAAGAAGAACCCGGAGTAGGACTCGGGATGCTGCTGCACAAGTTCAAGGTAGACCCGCAGGGCATCTTCCGTCTGGTTTTCTTGCAGATAAATGCCACCGAGCAGCAGGTAGATGTTCTGGTTGTCTCGATCGATGGTCAATACGGTTTCATATGCCTGTCTGGCTTCAGTGTATTTTTTCTGAGTCTGTTTGATCTTGCCGAGAAGAATCAGCGCCTCGACATCCTCGGGTTCAATCAAAAGAATCTCATCAATCAGCGCCAGCGCCGGATCGTAGTCTTTCTGACGTGCATAAACAAGAGCAAGCTCCCGCTTCAAGTAAGCGGAATCCGGATCGAGTTCGACCGCTTTTCTCAGGTAGTAGATGGTCTTGTCCGGATCGCCCTGTCGCGCAGCCAGTTGGGCTTCCGTATAGTAATAGAATTGATTTGCGGGCCTGGCGTATTCGACAACCTCCTCCCTCTCGGGTTGAACCAGCTGCTTTTCGAGCGAACAGCCGATCAAGCCGCTGAGGGCCATCGTCGCAATGGCCAGGGTTTTTATCACTTTGATCATCGTTGATTTCACTTTCATTGCAGATCTATATAGGGCTCTTCCAACGTGGATGGACACTGTTCCGGCAGCCGGCTTTGGGCACGCTGTGTGCGTGCGCCTGATCACCCTGT
>JAHEIV010000208.1 GCA_024639205.1 Deltaproteobacteria bacterium
ACCGTCGACCGGCCCATCAGTGACAACGAGTCGATTCGGTTGGCAAAAGACCTGCACGTCCGGGCCATTAAAACTCCCGGGCACACCCGTGACTGCTTTAGCTATCTCATCGAGGAACGCAGCATTTTGCTTTCATCGGAAGCCCTCGGACAGGAGCACCAAAAAGGAGTCATTATAACCGATTGTCTGTCGGACTATGACGCCTACCGCACATCTTTACGAAAGCTGGCCCGGTTGGATGCAGAATTTGTTTGCCCGGGGCATTTTTTCGTATACACGGCCCAAGATGCCCGGCGCTATGCTCAGAAAGCCGCAGCGGCCTTCCGGCAGTTTCGAGAAATGGTGGAGACTTTTAACCGCGAAGAACACGGTGACCTGCCGCAGGTGATGCAGCGCGTCAAGTCGATCGAGTATGACGGCAGCTCCGGACCCAGGCAGCCGGAGCCAGCCTATATGATCAACCTGGAGGCGAGAATAAAGGCTGTGCGAAACGCAAAAAAACCTGCTTTTCGAGACAATTAATTCCGGGACATCGGATTTTATAAGATGCTGTGCGCACAATCACAAATGGTAATACCATTCATTATCATTCTCCATTCACCCTGTCAGTTCCGGTCCTGATATGCCCAACAAGCCTGACCTGAGTGTCGATATCGGCGGCCTGGTGCTGCGCAACCCGGTGATGACCGCTTCCGGGACGTTCGGCTACGCCCGTGAATTTGAGACTTATGTTACATTGAACCGCCTGGGCGCCATCATCGTCAAGGGAATTTCCCTGCAGCCGACCGGCGGCAACCCTCCGCCGCGAATCGTCGAAACCCCCTGCGGCATGCTCAATGCCATCGGCCTGGAGAACGTGGGCATCCAGGCCTTTGTCAAAGACAAGCTTGCCTTTTTGCAGACTCTTTCCACACCGGTCATGCTCAATATTTACGGCCAAACCGTGGATCAATACGCCCGACTGGCCGAAAAGATCGATACAATGGAAGCGGTGGCCGGCATCGAGGTGAACATTTCCTGTCCCAACGTGAAAGCCGGCGGGGTTGTGTTCGGCGTAGACCCGGAGGCAGCCGCCCGGGTGGTTCAGCAAGTAAGGGCGAAGACCGGCAAGCTGCTGATCGTAAAACTTTCCCCCAACGTGACCGACATTGCGGAAATCGCTCTTCGGGCTGAAGCAGAGGGAGCGGATGCGATTTCGCTGATCAATACGATCACCGGTATGGCGATCGACGTGGAGACCCGTCGCCCGAAGCTGGCCAACGTCACCGGCGGGCTTTCCGGACCGGCCATCAAACCGGTGGCCCTGCGCATGGTGTGGCAGGTGAGCAGCGCCGTCAAAGTGCCCGTGATCGGCATCGGCGGGATCCTTACAGCCGTCGATGCCCTGGAGTTTTTTATTGCCGGTGCTACCGCGATTCAAATCGGCACGGCCAACTTCGTCAATCCCCGGGCCACCATGGACATTCTCGAGGGAATCGAGGAATATCTACAAGAAAAGAGCATTAAAAGACTGACAGATATTGTCGGAACGCTGCAGGTTTGACGCCCCAAAAATGCGGCTCTGCCGGCAACCCAGTGTCGCAATTTCGAAAACGCTGCAACCCCTTCACTTCTAACCGAACGAATGGAGGTGCACATGAGAAGATTTGCTTTTATCCTGCTGGCCATCATTGTGTTTGGCGCACTGCCGGTTTTCGCCGGTCCACTGCAGGTCGGATCGCAGGCCTCGGATTGGTCGTTTAAAGATGCGGACAAAAAAGAGTTCACCATGGCCTCCTGGGCCGGCAAGGTGCTGTTGATCACCTACGTTGATCCGGACGAATCGGATCTAAACGAACATTTTACCGATGCCATGAAAAAGGCAAAGGACGAGGGGCGGCTGAAAGAGGAAACCTACAAGGGAATCGGCATCGCCGACTGCGCCGCCACCTGGAAACCGAACATCGCCATCCGTGCCATTGCCGGCCGGAAGGCCAAAAAGTACAACACCATCATCTTGTTTGACTACGACGCCCAGCTGCGCAACGAATGGGGGCTTCAAAAAGACACCTCCAACGTCATCCTGTTGGATAAAAACCGCAAGGTGGCGGCCATTGTTCGCGGAAAGGTCCCTGCGGAGCAGGTCGACAAACTGGTGCAGCTGGCCGTCGATCTGCAGCAAAAATAGCAAAAAAATAGGACGGCCATGGCCATCGAATTGACCAGCACGGCTTTTTCCGAAGGGCAGATGATCCCCGCGCGCTATAGCTGCGACGGGCAGGATGTGTCCCCACCGCTGGCATGGTCCGGTGTGCCGGAGAAAGCCCAGAGTATGGCGCTGATCTGCGACGACCCGGATGCGCCGGTCGGCACCTGGGACCATTGGGTGCTGTTCAACATCCCGACCGACACTTCGAGCCTGCCGGAAGGCGTCCCCACCGATCCGACCCTGGAATCCGGCGCCGTCAACGGCACCAACAGCTGGGGAAGACCCGGCTATGGCGGCCCCTGTCCGCCGGGCGGCACCCATCGCTATTTTTTCTGACTATATGCGCTCGATACGCTAATATCGCTGGAAACCGGTGCCACCAAACAGCAACTGCTGCAGGCGATGGAAGGCCACCTTTTGGACGAGGGTCAGCTGATGGGCCGCTACCAGCGCTAGGTCTGCGAAGGTCAGATAAGTAGAGGTTAAATGTTACGTCGTATGGAAGATAAGGAGGCAATCTGTCATGAACATGGATGAAAAAGCATTGCCGGAGAATAAAGACGCGGTGGGACGGTTTACAAAAGTGAGAGCCGCCATTTGCAAACACTGTCCGGCGTGCATCGTTGCACGCAAATCACCGCATTCGATGGTCGGCCGGCTGCTGCACCACCCGATGCATTCCGACAACTGCCCCATGTGGACGGCATATCAAAAGGTCCACGGCGAATCGGAGACTTCTTGACCACCGCAAGCTGTCGCACGGGTCCAGACGCTGCACCGGATTTGAACCGAATATGACCGATCCAGCCGAGATAAAAACTGCGTCCGCGCCCCCGTTTAATCCCTACCTCGCGCTGATCGCAGGCGTTTTCGCCGTGTCCACCGGGGCGATATTCGCCCGCCTGGCTGACGCCCCGGCACTGGTGATTGCCGCCTACCGCGTCGGACTGGCCACCCTGGTCATCGCCCCGTTTGCCTGGTGGAAAGCCGGCAGCGAGCTTCGGCAGCTCACCCGGCGGGATCTGCTGCTCACCGCCCTTTCCGGTCTTTTCCTGGCACTGCATTTTGCCACGTGGATCTCTTCGCTAAACTACACGTCGGTTGCCAACAGCGTGGTGCTGGTTAACACCAATCCCTTGTGGGTCGGGCTGTTTACTCCCTTGATTACCCGGGAGCGGATTCGGCCTGCCGTGACGGTCGGGATTCTGATCAGCGTCACCGGCGGTGTGATCATCGGCATCAGTGACTTTGCCCCCGGCAGCCAGGCGCTGCTGGGAGACGGTCTGGCGCTGGCCGGCAGCATTTGTGCGGCCGTTTACCTGCTTTTGGGCCGCAACTTGCGGAAAAAACTCTCACTGCTGGCATACATTTTTGTCTGCTACGGCAGTGCGGCAGTGATTCTCTGGACGCTGGTGCTGGCACTTCAACTGCCGGTTACCGGTTTTTCCGGCAGTACGTATGCCTGTTTCTGGGCGATGGCACTTTTCACCCAGCTGGTCGGTCATTCGAGCTACAACTGGGCGCTGAAATGGTTCAGCGCCGGGCTGATCGCCGTCAGTCTTCTGGGCGAGCCCATCGGCAGCACGATCCTGGCGTATTTTATTTTTGGCGAGGGTCTCACCTGGCCAAAATTCGTGGGCGGCGGGCTCATCCTGTGCGCCATATACATTTCGGCCAAGTATGAAAAAGGACCCTGACGCATCCAGCTGCGCTTGCAATGGCCGATATTATTGTAATTTGACAAGACCGGCCCGATCCATTATCCAGGGTCAGACGACACCGACCGTCCCCCGGACCCATAACCGTCGCACTCGACATTGATATGCCGCATTCACGGCGCTTGCTTTCAAAAAGCACATCGGGCGCAGCGGACGAGCCGCAGGAGGTACAAACCCATGGAACTCAACACGATCATCTTTACCCTGGAAGACGACATTGCCACCATTACCTTTAACCGGCCCAATGCCCTGAACGCTTTAAGCAGCGAACTGCTGAAAGAGTTTGCGCAAGCGCTCGACAATCTCGCGACAAACGAAGCGGTGCGCGCTTTGATACTGACCGGTTCCGGCGATAAAGCCTTTGTGGCCGGCGCGGACATCACCGAACTGGCCACCTTCGACGCTTTGCAGGGAAAAGTGTTTGCCAAAGCCGGCCACGACGTCCTCGGGCGGTTGCAAGCGCTTCCTTTTCCGGTGATCGCCGCCGTCAACGGGTATTCCCTGGGCGGAGGCACCGAAGTGGCCCTGGCCTGTGATTTCATCTACGCATCGGATAACGCCATGTTCGGGCTGCCGGAAATCAAACTTGGCCTGATACCCGGATTCGGCGGTACCCAGCGGCTGCCGAGACTGATCGGCAAAAACATGGCCAAGGAAATGATTTTCACCGGCCGGATGATAGCCGCAAATGAGGCACAACAGATCGGCCTTGTGAACAAGGTGTTTCCCTCAGAGTCGCTCATGGAAAGCGTCCTGCAAACAGCGCAAGAAATCACCCGGAAAGGCAGGGTATCTCTGCGAGCTGCCAAAGAGGCCGTCAACAGCGGCATGGATGTCGATCTGGCCACCGGCTGCCGCATGGAGATCGATGCATTTGCGCTGTGTATCGCCAGCGAGGATGCGAAAGAGGGAACGGCCGCGTTTTTAGAAAAACGCGAAGCGAAGTTTACAGGCAAGCTATCATAGAACGAAGATGAAGCATCTTCTGATGAATAAATTCGGCAGATCCCAATTACAGTTGATCTGGGGCGCTGCGCTGGTTTTGGCCGGTATCGGCGTGATTTTTCGGATTCCCCAGGTCATACCGCGGCTCAAGCAGATCGAACAGTTTGCCGCCGGCATCGGATTCGTTTACTTTTGTGCTTATTTCATTGCGCTGGCGCTGATTGTCGGCGGGGGCAGGAAAATCTACCAATACTGGCGAGATGCGCACAATAAAAAAGCGGCCGAGGAGTAAATCCTCAGCCGCTTTTGGAAACCTATTTGTTATTATCGGCTAGCCGGCCACATCGATTCCCGGGTCGCAGCCAAGGTTCTTATCCGGTTTTTCGCATTCGAAGTTTTTATGGCGAGTGTCTTCGTGACCCTTCTCTTTTTCCTCATCGCTTTCAACGTAAGATTGATCTTTTTTCGACATCTTTTTTTCTCCTATCGCTATGCAACCCTATCGGGCTGTTCGGGTTAACGTTGAATATCCTTACACTCACGCTTTAATGTAACCCAATAAAAGCGGATGTCAAGTGAGTCCGATTTGCCGGTTCACAGATTCATGCCTGCCGCTGTTTTGAATTTCTGCAGCTGCTGCTCGTAATAGCCGCGGTTGTCCCGGGCAATCTTCAATGCCCGGGTCTCGGTCTGCACCGCCAGGTCGTAGAACTTGTTGACATAGTAGCTTTCCGCCAGCGTATCCAAAATGTGAGGTTCTTGTAAGATGTCGACAGCTCTCAGGGCCAGTTCCAGGGCCCTGGGCGGGTCGCGCAGCTGCTGGTCTTCACAGGTGGCGTAAAACCAGGCCAGGTTGTTTAGTACGTGGGGGTCGTTTTCCTTTAGCAGCAATGACTGCTCGTAGGATTGGCGCACCCCTTCGTAGTTTTTGGTGCTGTA
>JAHEIV010000209.1 GCA_024639205.1 Deltaproteobacteria bacterium
CGATCCAGCGTAAAATTGTTCCAGAACACCTTTTTGGGGTCTGCCAATGACGATCAGATCGGCCTCCTCCTTTTCGGCGGCTTTGATTATCTGCGGCACCATGTTGCCGACCACGATATATACACCCACCTCCATGCCTTGCTCAAAAAGATTCTCGGCCCAGTCGATGAACCGGATGTTGGCCACCTCCCGCAGGCGGCGTTCTTCGGATTTCCGGTACCCGGTGCCCCTGCGCATGGCCACGCGTTCTCTTTCAATTACGTTCATAAAGACCACATGGCTGAGAGCGGCGTTTCGCAGGCTCAGCAGGGAAACAAGAGCATCAAAGCCAAGCTGTTCGAATTTTGTCACGAACAGGATCTTTTCAATCTTCATCGTCGTTCTCCGGCCCGATTCGATGTTCGCTTACTTCTCTCCCAAAACATTGCGGATGGTCGCCGCAAGCTCTTCGGCCTCCACCGGCTTCTCCAGGTAAGCTTCGGGCTCGGGCACTGCTGCTCCACCGAATTCGGTGAGGGCTTTTTGGGAACGCAGAAATGACTTCTCTGCGATACCGGACTGGATAATCACCGGTATGCTTTTTACATCCGGATCCGTTTTCAACTCGCGGTACAGCTTAACGCCACTCTCCCGGGGCATTAACACGTCAAGAATAATCAGTTCCGGCCTTTCCTGCCGGACGAGAATCATCCCTTCTTCACCGTTGGTCGCTTCCAGTGGAGCATATCCGTTTTCCTCCAGCACCGTTACGCTGAACATGCGAACATCCGGATCGTCATCCACAACCAGCACTTTTCTTCCCATTGCCAATCCTCCTGGAGATAATAATGGTTACCGACTAATCTACCTAACACAAATCCTGACATTGCTCAATTTATTCAACTTCTCCGGGTTTCCCGTCAGCCGATTTCACAACCAGTGTGTATCCAAAACGGCTTTGAAAAAAAAGCCCAAATCGGTTTTTATCGCTTAAATGTTGCAGCCATTGACAGCCCGGCTGAACAATATTTATCGAATATGCGGTCCGGCCCGCTTATTTCACCAGTTGCATTCGTTCATTTGCCAGGCACTCGAGGGCGCCGCTGTACTTAGAGTACCGCAAGCCCTTGATAACGAAGCAAATGGGCGAATGCAGCTCGCCCGCAGGGTGAATATGTTGAAGCTGGCCTTTCAACTAGCCACCGCTCAAAGGGCACCCAACGGAGCAATCGTACGGTCGTGTTTACCGCATTGATGGTTTGTCTGTTTTTCAGAATGGCTTCAACAGTTTCATGAAATATGCGGTCCGGCCTCCGGTGGTCGATAGGGCAGCCGCACGGTGAACACCGTCCCCTCTCCAGGCTCGGAGGTCACCGCAATGGTTCCCTGGTGCTCATCGATCATCTTTCGGGTGTTCATCAATCCGAGTCCCGTTCCCCGGTGTCCCTTGGTGCTAAAAAAAGAAGCGAACAGCCTGCTTCTCACCTCTTCATTCATACCCACGCCATTGTCGGTCACATCGAACCGGATCACGTTTCCATTTTCACCGGTTGTTTTCAATCCCACCCGCCAATTCTTTTGCGTGTTCTCATCAAAAAGACAAGCGTCTATCGCGTTGTTCATCAGATTGAGCAGGACACGATGAACCGTTCGCGGGTCCATGGACACCGTTCCGATGGTGGAATCGAGCTCCAGGGCCAATTCGATATCGTTGCTGCGGGCATGCTCCCCGAGGAGTTCGGCGACATCGGCAGCAATCTCATTGGGAACGCAATCCTCGTATTCCGGGGCTCTTTCCTTGGCAAAAGTGAGTAAGTCCATCACCAAATCGGATGTCCGATTGATGTTGCGCTTGATAGACCCCCAGCCGTTCTTCAGTTTTGCGGTGTCGTTGCGCTTTATACCGATGTCAACCAGATAGCTTCCTCCTTTGAGTCCGTGCAGAATGTTTTTGATCCCATGGGCGAGACCGGCAACCGTTTGACCGATGGCCGCCAGTCGTTCGGATTGAAGCAGCTCCTGCTGCAGGCGTTTGATCTCCCGTAGATCCTGGAAAAAGGCCACGGCACCTATCATGCGGTTCTTTTCGTAAAGAATGGTCCCGGAAAATCGTACCGGCATCTGATCGCCCTTTCGCGACACGATGGTGGTTTCCCGCCACGGAAATTCCGTGATACTGTCATCGCCAGCCATCGCCCGGCGAAAGCCCTCGGTGAGCTCCGGGGAGAGCAGGTCGGGCAGTCCCATCCGGCTGATCACCTCCTGCTGGGAATATCCGAAGATCTTTTCGGCACCGGGATTGAAGATGATAATCCGCAAGTCCTGATCAGCAGCGAGGATGCCGTCATTGGAGCTGCGAATCAATTTGATCTGAAAGCTCGACTGCCGGCGAAGTTCACGGGTGGCGATCTCGACCTTCGATTCCAGATCGAGGGTGTATTCCCTGAGCTGGCGCTTGACATCCAGCCTTTCCCGGGCTCTTTTAAGGCTGACAGCCAGGGCCTGGTCCCTGACCGGCTTGTTGATGAAATCCGATGCACCGTACTGCAGCGCCTCGATGGCAACATCGATATCGCCGTGACCGGTGACGATGATCACCTCCGATTCGTCACTGCGCTGCTTGATTTCCTTGAGCACTTCGATACCGTCCATCCCCGGCATCTTGATGTCGGTTAAAATAATGTCCGGTTTTTCCTTTTCGAAAATCGCCAGACCTTTTTCCCCGTCGGTTGCCGTAACCACCTCGTATCCGTCAGCTTTCAACGACAGGCTCAGCACCCGCAGGATATCGGTTTCATCATCGATGAGCAGTATTTTATTCATGGCTCTGTTTGTTGTTTCGCAAGCCCGGGAACCGGAGAGTGAAAGTCGTCCCCTCACCGACCGTGCTGTTGATGTCGATCGCCCCGTCGTAATCTCGAACGATACCGTAGCTGATGCTCACGCCCAAGCCGGTGCCTTTGCCGACCTTCTTGGTAGTAAAAAACGGCTCGAAAAGCTTTGCGATCACCTCCGGGGTCATCCCGATACCGGTGTCGGTGACGGTCACCACCACCTTGCCGCTTTCAACGAAAGATCGGATCGTTAGAGATTTTTCGGCTTTTTTGTACTCCGGCAGACTGCATTTCTCGTCCATGGCATCCACGGCATTGGTTACCAGGTTAATGAACACCTGCTCTAGACGGTTGTGATCGGCCTTGATGGCAGGAATGTTCGGATCGAGATCCAGCCTCAGCTCTACCTCGTGGATCTTCAGCTGATGGCCGAGCACCTTGAACACATCCCTGATCGGATCGTTGATGTTGACCTTGCTTTTGGTCACCTCGGATTGTCGGGCAAAGTCTCGCATGTGTTGAATGATGCCAGATGCTCGCGCTACATTGCTGACGATATCCTGCGTCATGGATAACAGGTCTTCTTCGGCAATTGCTTGCCCCCGCCCGATCATCTTGGCGAAGTAGTCGGCACAAACCTGGATGACATTCAACGGCTGATTGATCTCGTGGGCGATGCCGGCAGCCATCTGCCCCAAGGTAGTCATCTTGCTGGCCTGGATCAGCTGGGTCTCTTTTTCGACACTCTCGGTGATATCGGTGGTGGAAGCGATGACCACGTCTCTTTCGCCGTATTTGGCCTGACTGATGTTGACGTTGACGTAAAACGGCTGTCCACCCTTTCGAAAATGCCTGCGCTTGGTGAAGAGCAGTGAATGGTCCCTGGAGAGAGATTTCAGCCCTTCGGCCAGCTCTTCATCATTTTCGTCACCGAGCTCCAAAAACATCCTGCCGAAAAACTCCTCCCGAGTGTACCCGTAGCTGTATTGCGCGCGCTGGTTGGTATCCAGGATGGCAAACGTCCGGCTATCTAGAATAAATATCGGATGCGGATCACTGTTAAACAGGATCCGGTATTTTTCTTCCGACTTGACAACCTGTTCCTGGAGCATGGCGTTTTCGATGGCTGCCCCGAGGCGGTTGCCGATAAGTTCGAGTACGTTTCGGTCTTGGGGGGAGAAGTGTTTCGGCTGCCGACTGCCGATCCGAATGACGCCGAATGTGCTATTATCTTTTGTGCTGATGGGAATATAGGCCAGCGATATCAGTTTCTCCTGCTCCAGAAAGCAGATTTCATCCGTGCAGCCCTCCGGCAATTCCTCGAAAATCGTAAACTCATTGTTGCGAGCCACCTGGTGCACAATGCTGCTCTCGTCGGCCACCTCCACCTGGTGGATTGCGCTCTCGGAAATGCCGAAACTGTAGCGCAGGCGGTAGGTTCCGTCATCCTCCGCCAGGTAGATATAAATACCGTCTGCCTCCAGAAAACCTTTGACTTCCTGAATGGCCGATTGGATCCGCTCGAAAATGTCCGCCGGTGCGTTCAAAGCAGTGTAAATCGAACACAGCGTGCTCAGCTCCCGGGTGTGCTTTTCCCGTTCCTGTTCCGCGCGTTTGTCTTCGGTTTTATCCCAAAGCGTTTCGATGGCGCCGATAATACTGCCAAGGGGGGACTTGATGGGAGCGGCGGTAAACCAGAACCACCGTCCCTTTTCACCAATATTGGGGAAAAAGCCTTCCGCTTCGTAGGCCCCTTCGATCAGCGCCGAATTGCGCCACTTTCTGCCATACAGTTTTCGAATTTCTGATTCAGCAACCTGGTCCACAATGACATCGGCCATGGTGTAGCGTTCATTGCGGTAAAAAGCCGTCCACTGTTTGTTCGTACCGACCACTTTTTCCGCAGGTGTTCCGGTCAGATTCTCCAGGGCACGGTTCCAGTGGGTAACGCGATGATTCTTATTGATCACAAATGTCGGCATGGTGCTGCCCTGGATGATCTGGGACAGGGTCTGTTCACTTTTTGCCAGCTCTTTGGCTGTTTCCGTCAGCAGCCGAGTGTGCCTTTCCCTGCTCTGCTCGGCCAGCTTATCTTCCGTCTTGTCCCACAGCGTTTCGATGGCACCGATGATGCTTCCGTCGGGGGCTTTGATAGGGGCGGCTGTGAACCAGCACCACTTGCCGCTTTCCCCCAGGTTGGGAAAAAACAGCTCTACTTCGTACGCTCCTTCGATCAGCGCCGACTTGCGCCATTTCTTGCCATAAAGCTTTTTAATTTCCTCTTCTCCGATCCGATCCAGGATAACGTCTGCCATGGTGGGGCGCTCCTGAGACCAGAAAGGAGTCCACTGCCGGTTGGTTCCGACAATCTGCTCTGCCGAGGTTCCCGTCAGCCGCTCCAGGGCCCGGTTCCAATGGGTGACCACATGATTTTTGTTGATGACAAAAGTGGGGATGGTGCTGCCCTGGACAATCTGCGACAAGGTCTGTTCGCTTTCGACCAGCTCCCTCTCAATCTGCAGATAGCGGCGGTCGCGCTGCTTCATGACATCGGCCAGCCGTTCGGCGAACTGCTCAAATAAAGAACGCGTCTCCGGGTCAAGCTGCTCTTTTAACAAAAGCTCTTTCAGGGACTTGCGTTTTTCGATCTCCACCTGCAACGAGCTCCACAGACCCCGGGCTTCGATATGATCGATGAGCTGAACACCGGCCGGTTTGGTCTTGCGAATCATGTCTGAAAGAGCCGGTGTATTGGTGATCTCGACAAGCAGCTGCAGCTTTTCCAGCCCAAATAGATCCCGGTAATCGGCAGTAGTGTATATGCCCATTTTGGCTGCGTATCGCAACCCTTCGGCCTGATCGTCGGCATCCGCCACACCCAGAACGGTGGGGCTGTGATCCGGAAAGTTTTTATCACATAAAAACTGCAGGAGGAG
>JAHEIV010000210.1 GCA_024639205.1 Deltaproteobacteria bacterium
AGGAATTTACAGCTATCCGTGAACAGGGCTATGCATTGAGCCAGGGTGAGGTTTTCTCGGAAGTCGCCGGCATGGCGACACCTGTATTTAATCATGACGGTTCTGTTTGCGGGTCACTCACAATCGCCGGCCCGATACAGCGATTTATAGAAGATCGGCAAGAGCTGATGTTGGCCAGCTTGCTGGAAGCTGCACGTAATCTTTCCCGGTTGCTGGGATACACGGCAGATTACCCTTCCTACAAATCCCCAAAGTAATTACCGCCATGGAACTGAACCTCACTGGAAAAACAGCCATTGTAACAGGCGGAAGTGCCGGTATCGGTTTGGCCTGCGCCGGTGCGCTGTTTCGGGAAGGCGTCCGCATCCTGATTGCCGGGCGCAATCCGAAGCGGTTGGAGAAAGCCGTCCAATCCATTGATTCTGCGGGAGCAGACAGCAGGGGACAGGTTTTTACAATAAGTGCCGATCTCACAGATGCCGGAGGTGTGCGGCGGGTCGAAAAAGAGGCCATAAAGCTTCTTCAAAACATCGACATCCTGATCAACTGCGCAGGTGCGGCGCGGGCCGGTGCTTTTTTCGAATTGAGCGACCAGGATTTTCTGGATGCCTGGCAGTTGAAGCTTTTGGGCTATATCCGGATGGTGCGGGCGATTGTACCCCACATGGCCGCCCGCCGAGACGGCAGGATTGTCAACATTATCGGAGCCGCGGGCCGCACGCCGCCCTCCACCTTTCTGGCCGGCAGCACGACCAATGCCGCGCTGATTAACTTCACCCGCGGGATTTCCAGAGAACTGGCCCGCGACGACATCCGCATCAACGCCATCTCACCGGGATCGACCGCCACCGAACGCTCAAAGCGGCTGATCCGTCAGACTGCCGAGGCAAAAGGCATCTCGATTGACGAAGCGATGGCCGAGACCGTCGGCAGTATCCCCACCGGCCGGTTGGTGGATCCGTCCGAAATTGCCGATCTGGCGCTTTTTCTGGTATCCGACCGCGCGGCTTCCATCACCGGCGCGGAGATATTGATGGATGGGGGGCGAACGCCCGGTATGTGAATTGCCGGCCGATCAGCCGGCAAGCTCTTCCATGGTTTTCAGCACATCTGTCTCTGTTACTTCGTCGGTGATGAAAACATCCCCGATATCGCGAAGCAGCACGAAGCGAATCCGCCCGCCCGTTTTTTTCTTGTCTCTGCCCATGGCCTCCATCAGGCGCCCGGGGGCCACTGCCGCGGGAATACGCACCGGCAACCCTGCATCGGCAACAACGGACTCGATCCGACCCTGCAAGGCGGCTGAACAATAGTCGAGATGGGCGGACAGGTTGGCAGCTGCCACCAGGCCTATGGCAACCGCCTCGCCGTGGCGGACACTGTTGCCGCTGACCTGCTCGATCGCATGCGCGAATGTGTGGCCCAGGTTCAGCACCTGACGGGGACCCTCGTCAAACGGATCTTCCTGGACGATGTGAACCTTTACCTGAATGGCCTGTGCCACCAGTGCCTGCAAATCGGATAGTGAAGGCATCGGTGCGTTGGTTTCGTGTTTCCAGTGACCCTTCTCAATCTGGTCAAGCAGATCGGTGTCTGCGATAAGGCTGTGTTTGATGATTTCGGCCATCCCGGAAGCGAACTCTCTGGAGGGCAGGCTCTGCAAAGTAGCCACGTCGGCGATCACGGCCTTGGGCTGTTTGAAAGCCCCGATCAGGTTCTGGCCTTCGGGCAGGTCGACACCGGCTTTTCCGCCGATGCTGGTGTCCACCATCGACAGCAAGCTGGTGGGGCACTGGATACAATCGACCCCCCGCATATAGGTGGCGGCCACAAAACCGGCCAGTTCACTGATCACCGCACCGCCCAGCGCAACAATGGTTCCGCTGCGATCGAAGCTGGCTGCGAGCAGCCGGGCGTATACATTTTCCACTGTGTCCAGGGTTTTGTGCTGTCCGCCGGCAGGCACCTCGATGACCGTGTCGATGCCGCCGAGGCTGCGGGCGTACAACGGACCGACCTGGCTGTCGGTGATGACGGCCACCGGCCCGAAAATACCGCCCAGTTGGGTGACAAACGGCAGGATGCCGCCGCCCACGATGAACTCGTAACGGGCACTGGACGAGGTGATGGGCACCCGCAGGTCCGGATTTGCCTGGAACAGACCGGTCAGGATCTTTGTCACCTCTTCCGGGATTCGATCCGAGGTCTCCATCTGCGGAAAGCGGCCGTAGCCATTTTCCCGTTGCTGCAGCAGTTCCACGATGCGCTCGATGGGATTCGGCACTTCCAGCAGCGGACGGTGATGGTCGGTATCCTGTACAACCCGCTGCATGATTTCCTCGGGGGTGGCGACCAGGCAAAAAACGCGTCCGCTTTCAGACAGCGCCGCTGCATTGTCCGGGTCGAGCATCATTCGGCCGCCGGTGGAGATGACCATCCCCTGTTTGTCGGCCATCTCCCGGGCAAGATCGGCTTCCATATCGCGAAACGCGGCTTCGCCTTTCATCCGAAAAATTTCAGCGACGCTGTGGCCGCTGCGCGCTTCAATCAGTTCGTCCGTGTCGACGAACGCATACCCGAGCTCCTCGGCCAGCAGTTTGCCCACGGTGGTCTTGCCCGTGGCCATAAATCCGGTTAAGATGATGTTCGGTTTCTTCATTTTATCCCGTATCGTATAGATCATACGGTTGCCTGCCGGTCAAGCTTTCTGCCGGGAGTTGGGTCAAGCATCTTTGGTCTCGAAACTTCGCTTGGCAGCCAGAAATGTCGGTATGTGTTTGGCCATGTGCCAGATGCTCCAGCGGTGCTGCCACCAGCGGTGACGAAATTTACGGCGCCAGGACGGATCCGAGTAAAATCGCTTTACGTGCCGGTTGTACAGGCGATCGAGAGTCTTGCGGGTTTCGATGCCCTTCGGCACATAGACGAAATTCAGGCAGTTCATCCTGCGCCAGTCGTCAGTGAGGATTCCTTCCCGGTTTACGGTGGCCCATATGGGGGCACCGGGAAAGGGGGTGAACTTTGACATGTTCATGTCGTCAAGCCCCAAAGAGAGCGCAAAATCGCTGGTTCGGCGGATCGACTCCTCTGTTTCTCCGGGCAGTCCCATCATGAATAGGCCTTTGGCCCGCAGACCCGCAGCCTGGATGCGCCTTACCGTGTCCCGCACTTGCTCGAGCTGAACACCGGGCTTGTGCTCCTGGAGCAAGTCGCTATCACCGCTTTCGATTCCCACCGATACCTGCAGGCAGCCGGCATCCTTTAACATTTGCAGCAGTTCGTCGTCGGCGTGACCGACCCGCACGGCACAGTTGAACTGCATGCCCAGGGGGCGGGAGGCGAGCCGTTCACAAAGTGCGACGATGCGGCGCCGGTTGGAAGTGAAAAGGTCGTCATAGATGTTGACATGACGAACACGAAACCGCGTTCGCAGGTAGCGCATGTGTTCGAAGATATATTCGGCCGAGTTGTAGCGGAACCCGCGTTTGAATACCGATCGATCGCAGTAAGAGCATTGAAACGGGCAGCCCCGGCTGGTGACCATGGTTGCCCCCGGGCGGTGGATGTAGCTGAACAACGGCAAATGGTACCCTTCGGGAAACCCGGCCAGCTTTTCGTATGCCGGAAAGGGCAGACTGTCCAGATCCGCTATGTGCTCCCGGGAGGAATTGATCTGCGGGCGGCCGTCTTGCCGGTAGATCAACCCGGCGATGTCAGCAGGATCGACGCCGTCGGCCAACTCGGTGAGGGTGTCTTCTCCTTCGCCCATGCAAAGATAATCGATGTGTGCGAATCGTTCCAGCAGCGCAGCGCCCATGGCGGACACGTGAACGCCCCCGAACACGATTTTGGTTTGCGGGGCGGCCTGCTTGATGCTGCCGGCAACGGCGTAGCCGTCCAGGAAACCGGAAGTGGTGGCCGATATGCCCACCAGGTCCGGGTGAAAAGCGAGTATCCTTTCCACATGGATTCGGTTGTCGGCCGATGCCTGCGGGCCCAAACAGTCGTAAACCAGCACGTTGTGGCCGTTTTGCTCCAGGTAGGCGGCAATGGAAAGCAATCCCAGCGGGGCCATTCGGTTGGCCGTGGGCGTGACGTCCTTTTTGCCGGGGATCCAGTTGGAGCCGGTCGGATGTACCAGTGCGATACGCATTTTTGAATATCGAGATCAACGCTTCGGCTGCGGCCGATTTGCGGATCCATCAGCTGCAGCTGCACGGACCGAGTTCGGTATTTATTTTCGAGGTTGCGCGGCTGTCTTCACTTTCAACCGCATGCTTTTGCTTATCAAACCAGAAACCACAAAGACAAGCCCCCCCACCAGAGCGGCCAGTACCGGTGCGACTACCAGTGATCCCAGCAACCATTCCCAGAGCCTTTCCAGGGCCTGATATCCGAGGGTTTCCAGGGATATTTCCGTTAGAAATGCCCCATGGCGAAGAAAATAACCCGCCTCGATGCACAGGGCCGGCACGAACGGGGGCATGCACAGTTGACTCGCCGCCAAGGTAGCCACCTTGTTAAGCCGGAAATAACTCGACACAAACAAAATAACCACTGTGTGCAGCGCAATCAGCGGCAGCGCTCCGAGAAATACACCCATTGCCGCGGCTGCGGACAGCTGGATGGGGGTTACGTTTTCGGTCAACAGTGCCCGGATCGATTTCAGCGGTCGTAACACACTGATCTTCTCTTCCGCTCGATCGCCGGACAACACGATCTTGCGGTGCGGCAAGGGGGTGATGGAGCGCATGGTCAGATGCACGTTCAACAAAAACACCCCCAGCCCGCTGCGCAGGGAGTGCCGGAAGGAAGCCTGGCGGGTCGCTGCCGCATCGGGTACATCGATGCCCACCTCCTTGATTGCCACCGCAGCCCATGCGGCCCTTGTCAGCACCTCGGTATCGAACGCATTTCGGTTTGCGCGCACCGTGAGATGTTCGAGCACCACCAGTGGATAACATCGCAGCCGACTGCCTGCATCCTGCAGGCGGATGCCGGTCTGCAGACGGAACCAGAAATTTTTTACACGTCGTTGTGCGGAAATTCGACCGGAAGCACCGGTTGCGGCAGGCGCTTTGTCACGCCGACCGATGACGATCGCATCGCCGTTACTTGCAGCCGCAGAAAAAAACTTCGCCATCTGCTCATTGGGGGGCAACCGATCCGCGTCCAGGGTAACGATGTGGGTCATGCCCATGCGACGGGCCCTGCGGGCGGCGGTCTTGATCGCCGCACCACGGCCCGCACCCGGTTCGATGCGAATCACCGCTGCCGGAAGGTCGCTGGCATCGCCGCGCTCGTTTTCCGAAGATTCTTCTATGATCAGCGCCACGTTTTCGTGCACGGCCCGTATGCAGGCAATTACCTGCTGGCGGGTTTCATCGGTCCGACAGCCGAAGATCACCGCCAGGATGGCGGGGTTGTTTTCGGACGCCGGCTGATTGCCGTTAACCGTTTTCATAAGGGCTGATGTTTTATCGCTTTATTTGGAGGCACTCGCGGGCCAGGGCCGACAGGTCAGATATGGTTTCACCGTTGAACGCGAACTGCCCGTCTTTGGTGCGGTCCAGTTCACCATAGGTTTTTCTTTGTGGTTCCATCGCGTTTTCCAGCACAAAAAACAGGGCCCCGGCTGCGACCTTGCCGGGTGATTCCAGCAGAGCGGGACGACCTAAATCACATCGACCGCAGATCATCGTCAGGGCTTCACCGGCGGCGATGTTCACCAT
>JAHEIV010000211.1 GCA_024639205.1 Deltaproteobacteria bacterium
TGCTTGTAACCGTGGTCCCGGCACAAAAGCGCAACCCAACGCCGTCAGTCTTATTCTATATCCGCCACCAGGTTTGGCAAAGGATTCTTGGGGGCTGAGTTCGCATTTTCTTCCCGCCATATTGAATCCCGCAGGATCGTGGAGATGCCATCGACTCCGCAACTGTCCGGCTGTGAAATCGACAATTGGGGGCAGGGGGAACCCGCATCGTCAGCACTGAAAGGGTCACCTTTTGACGTGGTGGCCATTAACCGTTTAACGGCAGCCGACTTTTCTCAGCATTGGGAAAAACTTGTGATTGGCTTTCGGAAAAGCAAAGCGGTCGATCTCCTCGAGGCGTATCCAGCGATAGTCGACCGGGCCGCTGAGTTTCACACGGCCGCCAAGATACCGGCAGCGGTAGACGTCCATCACGATCTTGAAATGCGTGTAAGCATGTTTGACACGGGACAGGTGTGCCATCACCTCGACGTGCAGATTCACCTCCTCTTTGATTTCACGAATGCATGCAGCCTCAGGATCTTCCCGGGGTCCGATCTTGCCGCCCGGAAACTCCCACAACCCCCCCAGCAGCCCCTCGTTTTTGCGCCGGGTGATCAGCACGCGGTTGTTGCGACAGACCACGCCAACGGCAATACGATATTCGGGCACCGGTTCAGAGCGCAATCGGACGGGATAGCGGTCGACCCCATTTTCCTTGAAGGCGCTGCAAAAAGACCGAACCGGGCACCGCGGGCAGTCCGGTTGACCGGGCATGCAGATCAGTGCACCAAGCTCCATCATGGCCTGGTTATAGGTGCCCGGCTGACGACGATCCAGCAGCTGCTGAGCCGCAGCCGTGAAACTGCGGTGGAATGAAGACCGGTTGACCGGTTCGCCGATTTTCATCAACCGGGCCAGCACCCGCTTGACGTTACCGTCGACTGCCGGCAGCGGCTTGTCAAAAGCGATGCTGGTCACTGCCGCACGGATGTAAACTCCCACTCCGGGCAGTTTGCCGAAAAGATCCGGATCCTGTGGAACGACGCCTTGGTGCTCGGCAATAACGATTCCCGCTGCGCGGTGCAGGTTGCGGGCCCGGGCATAGTAGCCCAATCCTTCCCAGGCTTTCAGAACTGCTTCCAGATCCGATCGCGCCAGGGACGGCAGATCGGGGAAGCATTGCAGAAACCGCTGATAGTATGGAACAACTGTTTCCACACGGGTTTGCTGCAGCATCACCTCCGATATCCAGATGCAGTAGGGATCATTGGTCTTTCGCCAGGGCAGGTCGCGGCGGTTTTCCCGGTACCAGCCGATGAGTCGTTTTCGGAATTTGCGAATCTGCTGTTGGTTCATATTCAAACGGTGCGCGATGCCTGTATTATAATGTTGTTCTCTGTGCTTGCTGCTTGCCGGATTGTCGCTGATCTTTTAGGTGGTGGTAGGCGGGAAGTGTCGTGAGACGGGGATCTTCGACAGGTCGGCCGACGGTAAAATGGTACAGACTCTGCCAGCTGTGATCGGCGACACCGATGAGGCTGTGCACCGGGTCGTCGAAGTAACAGCCGATGCCGGTTCCGCGAAACCCCTGCGCCTCGGCTTCCAGGTAAAGCACGTGGCCGATCATGCCGGCTTCCCAGAAAAGCTGCCGGTAGCGATAGGCGGCCAGGCGGACCGCGGCGTCGAACTCAGCGATCATTCCGAGGGAAAAGGCCGATTCGCCGGCAATTTCCTGATGACAGCTCACCTGGGTGGATTCGTAGCGGAGATCACCGGTTTGCAGCAGATACAGCGGCAGAGCGGTTGATACCGGCTTCCAGAGAAAATCGGAGCGGAAGGCATCCCGCACGGCCTGCATCTTATCGGGACTGCGCAGCAGGAAGTAAAGGCCCTGCTCGAGCCCTTTGACCCGGTGCACGAAAATCAGCAGGTGCAGGAAGGGTTCACCGACCTGAGCGTCAAAAGGCGGGCAGCCATCCCGGGGCAAGGTCTTGTCCAGCATGGCCTGAAAACCGCCGGCATCGATTTCGGCATCCGGATCAAAGGCAGTTGCGCTGCGCCTGCGGCGGATGACCGCCGGTGCGGCAAGCGCGGATTCGGGCTGCCCTGTAAACGGCTGCCGGCCGTAGCTGTACCGCTGTTCTTCGGTATGCGGTTTGCGGGTTGCTTCGGCGGTGTCATAAATGATCTTCCAGTCCACCGGCTCCCGGCTCAGGCGGTTGGGTCGCCCGTCGATGCTCATATTCCCAAAGGCCTGCAGCACTCTCTCCGGCACTGCGCGGGAGATGTCGGTCGCGTGCTGACTGCCGACAAAACCGATCAGGTCCGGATGCTCGGCTTCCAACCGGTTCCACTTTGTACGGTCAAATCCGAGGATGATTTCGATCTCACTATCGGAAAGGGCATTCAAGCACCGAAATCGCCAACCCCATAGACCGGCAGCCAGACTCAATCCGGCCAGCGCGTGTCCGGCGTCGTGGTTGCAGTAACGGAAAGCGCGCTCACCGTATTTCCAGGACTCCCTCCAGAAAATGCTGCTCAGGCCGATCAGAAAACCGCCGGTACCGAAATGCGATTCGATCTTCTCCCACAGCTGCGGCGAAACCAATGCCCGGCGCTCCAGTGTGTGCAGAAGGCTATTGTAGTGATAGAGGCCCGACTGCAGGGATTCGGTTGCCGGCACGACCAGATGCGCCTCGGTGGGATGCAGGTTGCCGCTGGACGGATTCATTCGCAGCGACCAGCGACTGCTGCCCAGCGATTTCCAGGCCGACAACCCAAGGGACAGCTCCAGCAGTCCGGCGATATTCTGCCGGGTGAACGGAGCCGGGGAGCGGTTGGACCGGCGGTATAACTCCTCGTGGGTTGCGGCGGGATCCGTTTGCAGAAACGGCAGCGGCTCCCGGACGGTATCTTCGTAGAACCGGAACGGAACCGGCTGGTTTTTCCAGTCCATCCGGCCGGCGCTGCGGGCATACCGGTGATAGTGGTGTTTGGTGCGGTCGTGGTAATGGATTACATCTGGATAAAAGCGGTCCTGCATGTTTCTATCTTCTCCGTCAGTGAACCGGTGAACTGTTAGCCGGAAAGGGAACCGGTGGTCTGTAAAACCCGATATCGACGAACTACCGGAGGATTTTCTTTAACCACGACAGCTTCCCAAAGGGTGGATAGCGCAGCGGCATATGGAACCCCGCCGGCTTTCTCATCACGCCTTTGAAATGGGAGAAGTTATCGAAGCTGAATCGGCCGTGATATCGCCCCATCCCGCTGGTGCCGACACCGCCGAACGGCAGGTGCGGGTTGGCAAAATGCACCAGGGTGTCGTTGATGCAGCCCCCACCGAACGGCACCTCTGCGGTCACCTTTTTCTTTACTGCGGGGTTCTCTGTAAACAGATACAGGGCCAGCGGCTGCGGAAGGGATCGGATGCGATCAACGGCTTCGTCCGCGTCTGCGATTGGAAAAATCGGCAGAAGCGGACCAAAGATCTCCTCTTGCATGATCGGATCCTCCCAGTTCAGCTCATCGATCAAGGTGGGGGAGATATAGCGCTGTTGCGGATCGCTATGACCCCCAACAATGATGCGTCCGCTGCCCAGAAGCCCGGCCAGTCGATCGAAGTGACGGCGGTTGACAATCCTGGCATAATCCGGACTATTACTGGCATCCGGACCGTAAAAACGCGCTATATTCGCCGTGATGCCGTCGACCAGCTCAGGCCCGACAGCCTTGTGAACCAGCAGGTAGTCCGGTGCGATACAGGTTTGACCGGCGTTAAGGAACTTGCCGGCAACGATTTTGCGGGCCGCATGATCGACGCGGATGTCCCGGTCGACGATGCAGGGGCTCTTGCCGCCCAGCTCCAGTGTCACCGGTGTCAAGAACCGGGCGGCTGACTGCATGACGATCCGACCCACCGCGGCGCCGCCGGTGAAAAATATGGAGTCATAGCGTTGCGCCAGCAGCGACTCGCCGACCGCCGCGTCTCCTTCTACCACTGCTGCGTAACGCGGATCGAAGTGCTCGGCGATCAGGGCGGCCATCGCCGCGGAGGTCTGCGGGGCATATTCGGAGGGCTTGAGAATGCAGCAGTTGCCGGCCGCCAGGGCGCCGATCAGCGGGGTCATGGACAGCAGAAACGGGTAATTCCAGGGACTGATAATCAGGACAACGCCATAGGGCTCCGGGTAAATGCGGCTGCTGCCCGGCAGGCTTAAAAGCGGTGTTCGAACCCGTCGGGACGCCGCCCATCGCCGGATCCGTTTGAGGGTGAAGCGCAGTTCGGATCGAACGATTCCGATCTCGGAAAGATAAGCCTCGTAAGCAAATTTGCCCAAATCCGTTTGTAAAGCTTGCAAGATGCTTTTTTCGGCATCCTCAATGGCGTCTTTGAGCTTTTGGAGCTGACGAATACGGAAAGAGAGTTCGCGGGTCTGACCCGAGGTGAAGTAGGCCCGTTGAGATTTGACAAGCTCGTGCAGGTTGATGGACATCACGGGTCTTTTAGCCACCGCAATGCTCGATGGCGCGCGTCAACAAGCGCATGTGCCCCTTTTCCGCCTGGGCAATCGATATAAATGCCTGGCGAGCATCGGGATCGTCGCATCGATTGGCCATGACCCGATACAGATCAAAAGCCGCGTATTCAATCTGCAGCGATATTTCGATCAGGCTCAAGCAGGTGTCGCCCTTGAGGGTATCGAGTCGCTGAAGCATTCCCTCCAGCGATTCACCACCCTCGAGGATATCGCCCTTCAGCAGTGTATACAGCGCTTCAAATGGTTGCGGGTCGGGGATGCGGGCCGACCAGGTCTGGTAGATGGTCCGCGCGTGGGCGATCTCTGCCTTTGACAGCCGCTCGAACGTCGGCAGATGGGGTGCCGATGGAAACCGGTCCGATATGGCCTGATAAAACCGCCAGGCCCCCTTTTCCAGTTCCATGGCTGTTCGCAGCAGTTCGGTGAAATCCTGCGCCGAATCAAAGACCTGTACCCGGGGAAAATCTT
Source organism: Deltaproteobacteria bacterium (assembly GCA_024639205.1). Lineage (GTDB taxonomy): Bacteria > Desulfobacterota > Desulfobacteria > Desulfobacterales > SG8-13 > SG8-13. The sequence goes on from JAHEIV010000211.1 coordinate 4,992, forward strand.
CCATGGTCTTGCCGGACCATTGCATCATACCGCCGAGCAGATTGTACACCCTGCCGGTGGTTATTTCCGCATCCTGGGCCAGAAGGGCCGCGGCGATGGAACGAGCACCGGTGCGGCAATAGAAGATCAGATCCACTTCGGACGGCAGTTCGAAAAGCCGGGATTCGAACTCCAGCATCGGCATGAACAGGGCTCCCGGAATATGTTCCAACTGGTATTCCGATGGCTGCCGCACGTCGATCATAACATAGCTGTTTTCGTCTCTCGTTTCGATGTAGTGTGTGAGCTCGTCACCGGTCAGGTTGGATGGTGGGGCAAAGTTGAACTCTGTTTCATCCGGCATACCTTCTCCTCCTGGATCGATGCAGGTTCTCGTTACAGGCCTATCATTTCAGCCCTGCAGCGTCAACCGCGTTGCGGCCGGCCATGCGATCCAGCCGGGAAGAAACAAAAAGGGCAGCACCTTGCGGTGCTGCCCCTGAAATCAGCGGGAATCAATCAGACGCTGCAGCTGGAGTCTGATCCGCAGCCACCGCATGCCGAATCAAATTTGATACTGCTGGTCAGTTTAAATCCGTAGTCGATAAAATCAACTTTTACCGGTTGAGCAACTTTGATGAATTCTTTGTCGACCAGGTATTTGAAACCGTCGATGTCGTACACGTCGTCCGAATCTTTCGGCTCATCCAGAGCCATTGCCAGTGAGGGGCCGCCTCATCCACCCTC
>JAHEIV010000212.1 GCA_024639205.1 Deltaproteobacteria bacterium
TGGGTCACGGAAAGCCGGCATATGTGGAGAAATATAGAATTTCCTGCCGCAAGGCCATCGAGCTCATCCTCGATGCCGGCGGTGTTCCGGTTCTGGCCCACCCCTATCTGCTGGATCTGCCTGACAACGACCGTCTGGCTAAACTGGTTCAGGAGCTCCGCAAAATGGGGTTGCAGGGAATCGAGGTTTACTATCCCGAACAGCCGGCCGAATCGATCACGAACCACGAAAATCTGGCCCGCAAATATCACCTGTTGATGACAGGGGGCACGGATTTCCACGGCAGTCTGATACCACAGATTCAAATGGGCATTGGGACCGGAAACTTTCATGTTCCCTATCGGCTTTATGAGAAGCTTTTGGAACGACTGAGGATTCAGGCGACGGAGCATTCCGTTTAATCAGCCGGCGGTTGTCTTCGGTGCATTGCTTCAATCCATCGAACCTGCGGAGAAACAGTCGAATCCTGATCCTGTCGGTATCGAGGAAAACACCCGATGACTGCAAATGTAGAACGATTGTTTAAAAAACTACAATACCGCTTTACCGACATCCAGCTGATGGAAAAAGCGTTGCGGCACAGCTCTTTTGTCAACGAGCAATCTGACGGAAACCTGAGGGACAACGAGCGACTCGAATTTCTCGGAGATGCTGTTCTCAACCTTTGCGTCGGTGACATCCTGATGCGCAAATACCCGGATGTGAATGAGGGTGAACTCTCCCGGATGCGAGCGAATCTCGTTAACGAGTCTCAGCTGGCGGCAGTGGCTCGCCGGATCGATCTGGGTGATTTTGTCAAACTCGGCCGGGGGGAGACGCAAACCAACGGCTCAGAAAAAAACTCCATCCTGGCGAACAGCTTCGAGGCCATCATTGCAGCCGTGTATCTCGATGGTGGTTTTGAAGCGGCTTTCCATATGGTAACCACGCACCTGGAACCGTTGATGGACCTGCTGAGATCACCGGAAGCAAATCAGGATCACAAAAGCCGGCTTCAGGAACTGGTGCAGGTTTCACGGCAACCGGTGCCGGGATATGAGGTGATCGGTGAAAGCGGTCCGGATCATGACAAGACATTCAATGTCCGGCTGACGTTGCGTGATGTGACCACCAAGGGAGTCGGCAGGAGCAAAAAGCTGGCCGAACAGGATGCCGCTCGCAAAGCGCTGCGCAAGCTTCATGGCGATAATCCGGAAGGCATAAAGTAAGCACGTGCGATTCATTCCCATCATCGTCGGCAGTCGATTTCATGCGCACATCGCTTCTCAAAAAGAGAAAATCCGCTTCAATTGGCCGTTCGTCCGCTGTCAACCGACGGCTTGCCGTGCTTTCCTGTTCTGACCGGCCTCTTATCATTCCCGTTTTTATACCCCATCTGGGGTGTCCACATCAGTGTGCTTTCTGCAACCAGCGGGCGATCACCCAGACCGAATCGGTCCTGCCATCTCAGCACCAGCTGAGGCACATGGTGGAAAGGTATCTGGCCTATTCAGGAAAGCAGCGAAGCCGCATTCAGATTGCCTTTTACGGTGGTAATTTCTTGGGGTTGGCTCCGGCTGCCATCCGATCGCTGCTGTCCGTGGCCGAAGGGTTTGTAAAATCAGGCATGGTGGACGGCATCCGGTTTTCCACCCGACCGGACACGGTCGACACAGAGCGCCTGGATATGATCGCGCCATACAGTGTGCAGACTGTTGAACTCGGCGCCCAGTCCATGCAGAATACGGTGCTGGAGCGGTCAGGGCGCGGTCACTCGCTACAGGATACGATTTCGGCCGTGGATCTTCTGCGGCAGCGGGCATATGAAATTGGACTGCAGCTGATGCCCGGGCTGCCAGGGGAATCAAGGGCCGGATGTTTCCGGTCGGCCGGCAAGGCTGCCGAACTTCGACCGGGCTTTGTGCGTCTCTACCCGGCGGTGGTGCTCGCAGGAAGCCCTATGGCCGCCTGGTACAAGGCGGGTGATTATACCCCCCTGAGCCTCTCGGACTGCCTTGAGCAGCTCAAGCAGCTGGTTCTTTTTTTTTCCCGCCGGCAGATTCCGATCATTCGAATCGGTTTGCAGGCCGCCGAAACACCGGGTGCCGGAAACCAGATTTTGGCCGGCCCCCGTCACCCGGCTTTGGGCCATCGGGTGCATTGCGAACTGTTTTTCGACATGGCGCGGCTGCTTTTGAGCAGCAATGGCGGCGATCTCACCGCCAGAACCTTCGATGTTCATCCTCGCAGCGTTTCCCGGTTGAGGGGGCTGCGCAACGAAAACCTGATGCGCCTGGGTAATGTGTATGGTACCCGTGATTTTCAGACCCGATCCGACGCGGAGCTGCCGCTGGACGGAATCAGACTTGCCGGTACAGGCAAGATGTTGACATATGACGATCTACAATGTGATATCTACTGATAATCCACAAATGGTTTTTTTCGCTGGACGGCGTTTTCCTGAGTTTCTTGGGTTGCGGTATGCGTGCCAGTGCATCTTGCTGCAAAGCCCTGTGCGGCCTTGTCCAACGGAAGAAATCCTCATTTATGAATCGGACACTCCTTAGAGCCATCAACCTTTAATGGATGGGCACGATTAAATCCATACGCTGCTCTGAGCGCAGGAAAACCCTGGCTCAGGCGCTTTGACGGCAATCTTCGTTTTTTTTGAGGACGGATTCGATGCGACTGCGGCTGATACTGATGGTCCTTTCTTTGCTGGCGGTAGTTTCCGCCTCCACGGGAGGCTATCTCTACTACACAACCGTCCGCAAGGCCGCCTTGAAAGAAGCCGAGAGGCAGGCGGCTGCACGGCTGGGGCTGATCACGAAAAACATCTCTTTTAACCTAACAGAGAACATCGAGGTGGTCAGGGTTCTTGCCGGCATGGACGAACTGCTGGAGATGTTGGTGCGCCCCGGTGCAGAGGCCCAGCGCAGAGCCAATGCGATCCTTGATCTGTTTAAAGCGTCTCTTGGGGTGGATGTCTGCTATCTGATGAACTATAGGGGCAATACGATTGCTTCGAGCAACCGCAATGCACCGGATAGCTTTGTGGGGAAGAACTTTGAATTCCGGCCCTATTTCCAGGAGGCGTTTCACAAGGCTCCGGCGACCTACCTGGCCCTGGGAGTCACTTCCGGAAAGAGAGGCGTATACTACAGCTACCCGATTTTCGAAAAAGGAGAAGACCTGCCCATCGGGGTGGTGGTGATCAAAGGGTCCATTGAACGGATCGAAAAGGAGTTTTCGCTGCTCGACGGAGAAATCGTACTGGTTACCGATCCCCGCAGTGTGGTGTTTATCTCCAGCATAAAAGATTGGCTCTATCAGTTGGTAAAGAATGTCTCTGACGAGGACCGGGCGGCCATAGCCGATTCGCGGCAGTTCGGAAACGGACCCTGGGAGTGGATCGGGCTGCGAAGAAAAGGCACGCACCTCGCGGCAGACAGCGAAGGAACCTTGTTTCGACTGCACGAAGAATACATCGATCCCGACCATTATCCGGGCTGGAAGGTGCTGCACCTTCGCAGCCTGGCGGCAATCTCCCAGAGTATTTCCAATCCGTTGGCCCGCCTGGCCGGCCCGGTAATCCTGTTTTTATGCGTTCTTGTGGGGATGTCGGTTTTTTTCCTATACAATAAAGCCAGTCGGGAAATCACCCGGCGCAGAGCTTTCGAAAAGGCGCTGTCGGAAAGTGAAAAGAGGTATCGCTCCCTTTATCACAACACACCGGCCATGCTGCATTCCATCGATACGAGCGGTCGCCTGTTGAGCGTCAGCGACTATTGGGTCGAAGCCCTTGGCTTCGAGCGCGAAGAGATCATCGGAAAAAACCTGCTCGATTTTCTTTCGGAAGAATCCCGCCGCTATGCGCGCGACGTTGTTTTCCCGGAGTTTTTCAAATCCGGCGTGTGTCAGGACATTCCCTATCAGTTTGTGAAGAAATCCGGGGAGAAAATCGATGTCCTGCTGTCGGCCATTGCCGACCGGGATGCCGACGGCAACATCGCGCGAACGCTGGCGGTGTCGATCGATGTGACGCAACGCAAACGCGCCGAGGAAGCCCTGAGACTTGCCAAAGAAGAACTGAGCCGATATTCGAAAGACCTCGAGCGGCAGGTGGAGATTCGAACCAGAGAAATCTCCAGCATTCTCCGCTACACGCCTGCCGTGGTTTACATCAAGGACATCGAGGGGCGCTATCTGCTGGTCAATTCGCGTTACGAAGAGCTTTTCGCTGTAAAAAACGAAACGGTTCGCGGGGTAACGGATTTTGACATCTTTCCCCGCGATGTTGCCAAGCGGTTCAGGGAGCAGGACCGGGCCGTGTTGGAAAAAAACCGATCCCGCCAGGTCGAAGAGCTTGTCCCCCAGAGCGATGGTATCCACACCTACCTGTCGGTCAAGTTTCCGGTTTACGATGAAACGGGCAACCCCCGCGGGGTCTGCGGCATCGCCACCGACATCACGCAGGTAAAAAAGGTCCAGGACCAACTGCGAAGGCTTTCCGGCAACATCATGACCAATCAGGAGAAAGAGCGATCGGCCATCGCTCGCGAACTGCACGATGAGCTCGGGCAGGTCCTCACTGCCCTTCGTATGGAAGCTGTCTGGCTTCAAGATCGTTTGCAGGAAATCGATACGAAAGGCGCTCAGCGCGCCCGGTCGATGTGCGGCCTTATCGACAAGACCATCGATGATGCGCGCAGCCTGGCATATCGTCTCCGGCCGGGGGTTCTCGATGATCTGGGGCTGGTGGATGCCCTGGAGCTGTACACCACCGATTTTGAGAAACGCACCGGTATCACCTGTCTGTTCGACCACCGGGGTGTGCCGGCAACCGACGATACGGTGGCCACTGCCGCTTATCGCATCGCCCAGGAAGCGTTGACCAACGTGGTCCGGCATGCTGACGCCGTACACGTGGAAGTTCAGCTGTATGGAGAAAACGGGTCTTTGACGCTCGTTGTGGCCGACGATGGACGGGGGTTCAATGCGGAGGATCTCGGTGATTCGGAAGGACTGGGGCTTGCCGGGATGCGCGAACGCGCCATGCTGGCCGGGGGCTTGCTGGATATCCGGTCGGATTCCGGCATAGGAACGCGCATTCGATTTCAAGTCAAACACGAAGAGATAACCGTTGCTGAACCCAGAGAGGCTGTCAGATGATTAAAGTGCTTCTGGCCGATGACCACAGCATCGTGCGGGCCGGTTTGCGACGCATTGTCGAAGAAAGCGGCGATATGGTCGTTGTTGCCGAGGCTTCGGACGGTCGAGAGGCCATCCGGCAGATCGAAGACAGCCTGCCGGATGTAGCTGTCATCGACATTTCAATGCCCGATTTGGACGGCCTGGAGGTCATCAGCCGGCTCAACCGTCGCTATCCGGATCTGCCCGTACTGGTCCTGACCATGCATGAAGAGGGTCAGTACGTGGTGCGCGCCGTTGAAGCCGGTGCCAAGGGCTACGTGACCAAACAATCCGCCCCGGAACAGCTGGTGGCCGCCATCCGCAAAGTGCTCGAAGGCAGTCGGTACCTCACCGACGAAGCGGCCGAAGCTCTGGCCCTGCGGGTGGCCAGGGGAGGCAAGGGCCAGACCCTTCTTGACTCTCTATCCATGCGGGAGATGCAGGTGCTGCGCCGACTGGCTCTGGGAAACACCAACCGCGAAATTGCCGAAGCATATGGAATCAGCGTTAAAACGGTGGATACCTACCGCTCGCGTCTGCTGAA
>JAHEIV010000213.1 GCA_024639205.1 Deltaproteobacteria bacterium
TAAATTATATGCCATAACAGGTATTATGCAGCAGCTGTAATATCTAATTTAGCAGCCGCAGTAATATTGGAAAAATCAGCAAAGCAATAGATGATTTTACAAGCCTTTAAATTTTACCACATCTAACGGAATAAATCTTCAGGTTGATAACTTTAAAAGCAAGAGCTGGAAAGAAAGGTCATAGGGTTAGCTTGCCTCTGACTGGAATGTGGTACAGTTGCATGTATGGTTTGGATATGTCAATCAAGTGAACAGAACGATTAAAAAATCCGAGATGGATCAAACGGAAACGAAGCCTGAGTCTAATATCCAGCTTTACTTTTACCTGGGGTGAAAACAAGAAAAGTGCAACCTTCCCTTTGAAGACTGCACTTTCATATTTACAGACAGCCACTATTTGTGGTGGCTATACGTTGCTATTGATGGGTGTGTGATCAGCTGTTAAAGGAACAGTGCCGAAAGAATGGAGGCATTGCGCAGGTCTCACAGCCAAGCTACTCAAATCGATCATCGCATTAATTGCTCACCGTTACTGTCTCTTCCGACGGCGTTTCTGCAGACGGCAGGGCCACGGCTGCCGCCTCGTCGATCTGCTCCACGGGTACAAACAGCAGCGTGTTGCGCACCTCGTCCGGCAGGTCCTCCAGGTCCTTTTCGTTGCGCCTGGGCATAATGACCGTGCTCAGTCCGGCCCGGTGGGCAGCCAGCACTTTCATCTTGATGCCGCCAACCGGCAGCACGCGACCGCGCAGAGTCACCTCGCCGGTCATTCCGACATCGCCGCGCACCGGCTGGTTGCTGAACAGGCTGGCCATGGCCATGACCATGGCAACGCCTGCCGATGGACCGTCCTTGGGCACGGCTCCGGCCGGCACGTGCAGGTGGACATCGGTCTTGTCGAAGCTGTCCGTGTCGATGCCCAGCTCTTTTGCCTTGGAGCGGACATAGCTGTAAGCGATCTGGGCGCTTTCGCGCATGACGTCGCCCAGGTGACCGGTGAGGGTCAGCCCGCCTTTTCCGTTCATTTTGGTCGCCTCGATGAAAAGGATGTCACCGCCGACCGCCGTCACGGCCAGTCCGGTGGAGATGCCCGGGATCTCGATGTCTTCGGACAACTCCGACTCGAATTTTTCTTTTTTCAGATATTCGCGGATCAACTCCGGGGTGATGACGACGTGCTCCCACTGCTGGTCGGCGATCTTCACCACGCTTTTGCGGCAAACCGCACCGATCTGTCGCTCGAGGTTGCGCACCCCGGCCTCCCGGGTGTAGTCCGCGACGATCTTGTGCAGGGCCTCTTCGGTGAAAGTGATTTCCTCTTCTTTCAGGGCATGTGCCCTTACCTGGCGCGGTACCAGGTGTCGTTGCGCGATCTGGATTTTTTCGTATTCGGTGTAACCGTCCAGCTGAATGATTTCCATGCGGTCCCGCAAGGGGGCGGGAATGGTTTCCAGTTGGTTGGCGGTGGTGATAAAAATCACATCGCTGAGATCAAAGTCCACATCCAGGTAGTGATCGCGAAACGCATGGTTTTGCGCCGGATCGAGAACCTCCAGCAAAGCACTGCTGGGATCTCCTCGCCAGTCCACGCCGATCTTGTCCACCTCGTCGAGCATGAATACCGGGTTGCGGGTCTTGGCCCGCTTGATCGACTGGATGATCCGCCCCGGCATGGCACCGATGTAGGTGCGCCGGTGACCCCGGATCTCGGCTTCGTCCCGCATGCCGCCCAGGCTCATGCGGGTGAACTCACGTCCAAGGGCCCGGGCAATGCTTTGCCCCAGGCTGGTCTTGCCGACGCCCGGCGGGCCGGCAAAGCATAAAATGGCTCCCATGGCATCACTGGCGTCCTTGGGTTTTGTCGCTTCAGAGGCCAGTCCGCGTTCGAGCACCAGTTTGCGAACCGCCAGGTATTCGATGATCCGTTCCTTGACTTCCTCCAGCCCGTAGTGGTCTTCGTCCAGAACCTTCCGGGCGCGGTCGATGTCGGTGTGATCCTCGCTGCTCTTGTCCCAGGGAAGATCCAGCAGCCAATCCAGGTAGGTTTTAATGACCGAGTATTCGGCCGATTGGGGTGCCATGCTCGCCAGCCGCTTGAGTTCCCTTTCGGCCTCTTTGCGGGCTTCTTCGGGCAGCTTGGCATCGTCCATTTTTTCGGTGTATTCGTCCACCTCGGACTGGCCTTCGTCCGTCTCTCCCAGCTCATTTTTAATCGCTTTGAGCTGCTGGCGAAGATAGTATTCGCGCTGGGCCTTGTTCATTGTTTCCCGGGTTTCGGATTCGATCTTCTTGCCCAGTGCCAGCACTTCTTTTTCCCTCGACAGGTAGCCGATCAGCTGACGGATCTTGTCTTTGACCGAATTTCTCTCCAATATCTGCTGGGCCTTTTGGACCTCCAGGCCGGCGCCGCTGGCCACCAGGTAGGTCAGATAGCGGGGATCTTTCACCTGGGCCAGGTAGTCGCTGACTTCTTTGGGGAACTTGGGTGACAGGGCGACCACCTCCTGGGCCAGCTCGCGCAGGCTTCGCTGCAGCGCATCCATTTCCAGATCTTTTTCCACCCGGTCGGGAGAAAGCGCGATGCGAGCCCGCAGGTAAGGATTGTCGGCCAGCCAGTAATCGATCTGAAAACGCTCCAGGCCATGAACGATCACCTGCATGCTTTTGTCGGCCGCACGGGTCACGTGTTCTACCTTAGCCACGGTTCCCACCTCGTAGGTCTGACCCGGCAGCGGCTCCTCGATCTCGGGATGTTTCATGCCCACCAGTCCGATCAGGCGATCGCCTTTCAAGGCGTCTTCGATCAGTTTGACCGAGCGGGGAACACCAACGGAAAGCGGCACCATGGAGAAAGGAAATGCCACCGTGTTGCGCAGGGGCAGGATCGGCAGTTCGTTTGGAATTTCCGGCTCCTCGGCGCTGGGTTTATCCTTTTCTTCTTCGGGCTGCGGCGCTGTTTTTTCATCATTCATCTGCTCACCTGTCTGTTTGGGTTAGACGAAAACATAATACCCGTCGGCAGATTGTAAAGTCGGGCGATTTGCATCGATTTCCGGCGACACCGGGCATCTGTTCATACAACCGGCAGTGCCGGCCGATTTTTATATAATATGGTCGAATCCGGTCCACAAAATCTGGTTTGGAGGTTTTGTCGATAGTTGGCACCATACCTGACGTTTTTTGTCATCCTTGCATCTGCGAGTTGGCAGCAGATACTAAAACTACCTGAAATGAAATGACAATATGGCTTCTACACTCGTGGTATGGAATTTGCTTCATTTAATTACAGCTGATTGTCGATCTGGACAGTTGGCCGGATACTGTTGCATTTCACTACAGATGGGAGGAATGCTGTGATCTGTAAAGAATGTTATCATGAGAAGGGATGCGATAAGCACCCGGATGCGAACGGAAGATGCGGTTTTTACGTGAAAAAGAGCCAGGTGGATATCGGAGGTGAAGTCGGTGTGAATCCGATGGACACCATGACATTCGATTACGACGACATCAAAAAGCTTTTCGACGATGCCGACCTGACGGAAGAGCAGCTCAAAGAGTTGGGGCTGTAACCTGCCGAAATAAAATCAAACTATTACAATTCGTTTTTGTTCAAAAGGTCGAAGGTGGTCATCGCTTCGCGTCTGCGATGACCGCGTCGACCTCGAATTCCACCAGCCAGTCCGGATCGATAAAACCGGTAACCTGCACGACCGTGTCCACCGGTCGAATATCCCGGAATACCTCGGCGCGCGCCTGGGCAACAACCTGCCAGTCTTCGATGCGTTTTAGCAGAACGCGGGTTCGGGTGACATCGCTTAGCGTGGCTCCGGCTTTTTCCAACGCTTCCCGGATGATTTCCAGACAACGCCGGGCTTGAACGCCTGCATCACCGGGCGCAACCGTTTTGCCGTCGGTTCCGATGGGTGCGGTCCCACCGACCGCAACGAATGGACCGACGCGCACGGCGCGTGAAAATCCGATGATCGATTCATAGGGGCTGCCGCTGGAAATGAGTTTGCGTTCCATGATGCGCTCCTTTCGGTTACACTGCCTGCTTCATGTTCCATATGTACTTGCAATTCAAACCTACATATGAGAGGTTTCTTTTATGGTCAACCAAAGTGCCCGACCGCTGGTTTGAAATGTTGCAAATCTGAACCGTCGCGAACAGCTGAAACGAGCATCGCCCTCTTTTCTTTTTCTTGTCGCTGATCTTGAACTTCTCGCTTCCCCGTTCCCTCTGACCTCGCCATCGGAAACTCCGAGCCCTGAAATCGATCGGTTTTCATTCGGCAGCTTTTTCGTGCAGACGTGTATATAAAATAGTTCTTGTCATGATGGCTGTTTCTGTTCAAAGGCCGTCCGATGGTATCAACCGCCAAAAAAGGAGGTCACTATGGAAAAGCCTATCATCAATTATGAAACCCTGATTCGCATCACCAAAGCCATTTCCGTGATTCGGGACCCGGAGGAGATCGTGCTCATAACCGTTGAGGGCGTAAAGCATGCTCTCAATATAAAGGGGTGTGCCCTGTTTTTGTTCAGCGCAAAAAACGACGAACTCAAGCTTGCCGGCAGTTATGGTCTGAGTGAAGAATATCTGGACAAGGGGCCGGTGAGCGCCCTTCGTTCGATTGCATCAGCCCTTCAGGATGGCCAGCCGGTAGCCATTTTCGATGTGACCGACGATCCTCGGGTACAGTACCCTGAAGCGGCGCAAAAGGAAGGCATTGCCTCGATTCTTTCGGTGCCGATGATTATCGGCGAGAAAATCATCGGGTGTTTGCGCGTTTACACGACCCAGAGCTGGGAGTTTACGTTAAACGATGTGAATTTCGTCCAGGCGGTTGCCCAGGTGGTCGGTATGTCCCTGGAAATGTGTCGGGTTAACAAAGGGTTGCGGGATAGCATCGACATACTAAAGACGATCCGGGATCCAAAAATGTTGAAGTACAAAAAACGAACACCATACGAAGGCGTACCAAAGGGTTTTACCAGCGAAGAGATCAGCCAAACCAGCACTTGAACCGAAATCCTCGCTGTCATCTACCGGCAGGCTGGTTATGATGATTCATCGGTTATCGAATTATTCGATAACTTTTAGATTGACTGACAATTCTTTGTGATACCGGCGGGTTGGAAGGTATAAAGACCGCTGCCGGCAACACGTTCCACGGCCGGACCTTTGCAGGCCACACCGCGGGTCCGGCTGTGCTCACCCCCACACCGTGGCCAGCATCTTGATCAGATTCATCATGTCACCGTGCTCGTAAATTTCGGGCATCAGTCCGATCGGGCTGCGATATAGCCGGTCGCTGTCAACGATGGTTTCCCAGTCCAGGCCGTTGGGATCGACCACCTGGCCGCCGGAGTCCTTGACGCCGGCTTCCTGCATTTTCTTCAATAATTCATAGGCCACCAGCCCCTGGCCGATGACGGACGGATGCACGCCGTCGAGGCCGAAGATCCCGCCCTGGACCAGCTGCCCGTTGCGCGTGGCGTGATAAAATTTGGTGTTTACCGGCGGATCCAGATAAGCGAGCGCCGGCGGGAGTTTGTAGGTCGGATTGCCGTTGTTTCGCTTCCAGGCCAGCGCTGCCAGTGCATGATTGGCATCCACCAGGAAATATCGCTGCTGTCCGCTGCGGCTTTCGTGTCGGTGGTTGAGGCGTTCGATGTCATTGCGGATCGAAGCGTTGTAGGCGTTGAT